>NZ_JBFUHH010000070.1:0-23434 GCF_056402495.1 Microvirga sp. P4_A5
CCTCATAGGTCCGAGAGCCCGCAACAATTCAAGATCAATCAACTCCTGACGCGACGCGTTCGCCTTGGACCACGTCATAAAATCTGTAGGACGCCCGCAGAAACATACCTTTCTGTTATCGCCTTCGTCACTCGGTTACCGCGAAGTATGACAGACGCGACCACGTCGGCCAGTTGAATCAGCCAATTGTTTCTCGACGAAACGAAGTGAATACTATCAATTATGTTTTCGGCTTTAGTCGGTCGGTATCCCCAGTTTGTATCGAATTGTTTATATTTATCTAAATCTTCTATAAGTTTCTGTTCAACGTCTTTGTGTTCGTCCGCCACTATCAAGCCTAGTAAATTTTCTGATTTCAAAACGTCTTGAATTCGTTCAACGAGAAACATAAAAGCGAATTCGTGCGGATGCTTGCTGCTCCAAGTTTTATGTTTATCGATAGACACATAACCGACAGCTAATTTTTGCGCCTGGATGATATGCACGATGTCCCGCATCACATCGATGCGGCGCTCTAAGGCCATACCTTTAAAAGCACCGCGACCTGCGCGAATCTCATAGCCGTGGAATTCTATTTCGCCGACGAGTCCGTCGTGTCCGCAGTGCTTTGCAGCAAGTCCCCTCATTATCCGTTCCACTTCGGGCACTTGCACGGCGTCAACAAGCACCGCTGCAATCAAATGATGAGGTTGATCAGGGTCGAGCTTGCGTCCCGTGTTTCCTGCTTCGTCGAGATAGATGAACTTCATGAGATCACAGCTGCTGCATATCGAACTGCAGTGTTATCGCAAAGACACGGCGCATGCCAAGTTATAGCGTTATAATAACGCAAGACCATGGTGTTCACGGCTCCGGGGGAAGCTTGCGCTCCCACCTCGTTGACACTCCCCTCTCCCACCCCACTTCCCCCGCCATGCCACCCGTCTCGGGGAGCTTGCCATGGTCACGCGGGTCGTTCGCACCAACACCAACGGCGCTGACATTTTCAGCGGGAGCAAGGCGGCCGAGATCATCTATGGCTGGGACCCGAATGCGCCGCCGGAGCCCCTGGGACTGAGCGCGGTCCGGGTCGCGACGGGCTTTTCCCAACCGCTTTTCGTGACGGCGCCTTCGGGAGACACGGGGCGCCTCTTCGTCGTCGAGAAGACCGGCCTGATCCGGATTGTGAATCTCGCGACAGGTCAGGTCGAATCGACGCCGTTTTTCAACGTCGCGTCGCAGATCGCCACCGATGGCGAACAGGGCCTGCTCGGCCTCGCCTTCCACCCGGGCTTTGCCCAGAACCGCAAGCTCTACGCTTACCTGTCGACGGTCGATGGCGATGTGGAGCTTCGCGAATATCTGACTTCGGCCTCGAACCCGAACGTGGTCGATCCCGCAAGCCAGCGCCTCGTCCTGCGGATCGATTTCTCGTCCGCCACCAACCATCGCGGCGGCTGGGTCGGCTTCGGGCCGGACGGTTTTCTGTATGCGGGCGTGGGCGACAGCGCGTTCAGCGGCAATGCCCAGAACCTGAACAATCCGCTGGGAAAGATCCTCCGTCTCGACGTGAACGGGGGCGATGCCTATCCGGGCGATCCGAACCGCAATTATGCGGTGCCGACCGACAATCCGACCCAGTTCGACGGCATCGCCGGGACGGTCGAGCGGTCGGCGATCTACGCCATCGGGCTGCGCAACCCTTGGCGCGAGAGCTTCGATCCGTCGGGCCGCCTGTTCATCGCCGATGTGGGCCAGAGCAGCGTCGAGGAGGTCAATCTCGGGCGGGCCGGGGCGAATTACGGCTGGGGCCGCGGAACGGCGCAGGACGACGGGCCGGTCAGCCCCACCGATCCGCGCTACACGAACCCGATCTATTCCTACGAACATGGAAGCCGGGGCGGATCGATCACCGGCGGCTACGTTTATCACGGGCCGAACCCCGCGCTGCAGGGACAGTATGTCTTCGGGGATTTCGTGCGCGGCTCAATCCTCACGCTGACGGATGCGGGCGGGTCGTGGCAGGCGACCGACCGCACGTCGCAGATCGCCGTCGATGCGGGCTCCATCGGGAGCGTGTCGTCCTTCGGCGAGGACGCGGCGGGAAACCTCTACATCGTCGATATCGACGGCGACGTTTTCAGGCTCGTTCCCACCGGCGGGGAGCCCGATCTCGGGGACCGCCTGTTCGGCAATGGCGGCGCGGATGTCATCTTCGGCGGCGATGGCAACGACACCCTTGGCGGCGGCGACGGGGCCGATCGGCTGGACGGTGGTAATGGCCGGGATCGGCTGTCCGGGAATGCGGGCAACGACGTCATCCTGGGCGGGGACGGCAACGATTATGCCACCGGCGGGACGGGGGCGGACAGGCTCGACGGCGGCACCGGCGACGACCGTTTGGCGGGCAATTCCGGCAACGACAACCTGATGGGTCAAGGCGGGAACGATCATCTCGACGGCGGGCCCGGCAATGACCGATTGAGCGGCGGCAGCGGCGACGACCTCCTGCATGCCGAGGCCGGCGAGGATCGGCTGAGCGGCGGCTCCGGCCGCGATGTCTTGAGCGGCGGATCGGGCAATGACAGGCTGAATGGCGGCACCGGCGCCGACGTGCTTACCGGCGGGCCGGGTTTCGACACCTTCTTGTTCGACGCGGCATTGAGCACGGGAAACGTCGATACGATCCGGGGTTTTCAGCCGGCCTTCGACCGCGTGCTTCTGCAGAATGCCATCTTCAAGGGACTGCCCGCCGGCGCGCTCGCCGAAGACGCGTTCCGGCTTGGGTCGACGGCCTCCGAGAGCAGCCAGCATGTTATCTACAACAGCCGCACCGGCGCCCTGTTCTTCGATCCCGACGGGATCGGCGGCGCTGCACAAATCCAGTTCGCCAGATTGGCGGGAAGTCCCGACACCGTCACGGCGTCGGACTTTTTCGTCATCTGACGCATTTCAGAAACAGTCCAAAACGAAAAGGCCCCGGCGTTTCCGCCGGGGCCTCGATGTAAACCTTCAGATTTTAGAAGTCCCGCTGCACGCGCAGGCGGCCTTCCCAGGCGCTGTCGGAGCCGAAGGACTGGCCGTTGGCGAAGGTGAAGCGGCCGCGGGGATCGACCCGGGCGTACATGACCTCGGCGCCGATATCGAGACCGCTGACCGGGCTCCAGATCACGTTGGTGCCGACGCGAGCTTCGTTGAAATCGACGATGCCGAACTGCGAAGCGGCCGCCGAATAATCGAAGCGCGCGTAGGAGCCGAACACGCTCTGACGCACGGTGGGGGTCCAGTAATGCCGAAGGCCACCCGCGACCGACCAGCCTCGGCCGCTCGAGATGTTGCCCGTGGCCGGGTTGATCCAGCCATCGACCAGGATGCCCGCGAGCACGCCGGCGCTGAGCGAATCGGTGGAACCGCCCGTGATGTAGCTGAGCGCGCCATCCGCATAGGCGGCGTTGATCCAGGCGGCATCGCCCTCGCCGAGCATCGGCAGGTTCACGCCGACGCTGCCCTGCACCGCGAAGCCGTAATCGCTGTCCGGGAAGCCGTTCGTGCCGTTGCCCCAGACACCGCCGGGCAGAGCCGTGGGCAGGTTGTTGCTGCGGGTCTGGTGCAGCGCGGCCGAGAGTTGGGCGGTGCCCCAGGTGCCGGTGTATTTCAGTGCGCCGACGACGTCGGGAGCGCGCTGTCCGCCATACGAAAGGGTCGCAAGGGTGGGATCGTCCAGGAAGCCGTTCGAGCGGCGCTCGATCCCGTCTTCGATCGACAGCGTGGCCGAGAAGCCGTTGCCGAACGTGAAGGTGTAGGCCAGGAGGTCGACGTCCGGCGCATCCGAGAAGCGCAAGGTGCCCATGTGCTCGGTGGGCAGGTCGCTGTTGTCGAAGAACGTGGTGACGCGACCGGCGGTCAGGCCGCCGAACTGGATGAACGCCTGGGCGATATCCGGGCTCGTGGTGATACGGCCGGTATCGGTGAACGGCGTGCCCGAGTTGCGGGTGATTTCCATGCGGACGACCGACCGGAGAAGGCCATAAGCCGTCGTCGTGCGGGCATCGAGCTGGATGCGGCCACGAGCGCGGAAGCCGATGGCGTCGTTCGCGCGGGTCAGCGGTTCCGCATAGAGATAATCCGCGCGCACGCGGCCGCCGATTTTCAGGCAGGTCTCGGTGCCGGGAATGTAGAAAAAGCCTTCGCCGAGCGACGAGCAGACGCGGACGTATTCGACGGCGGCGGCCTTCTTCGAGGGAAGGTCGGCGGCCTGGACACCGGCAGCGGCGCAGAGGCCAGCGGCAGTGCCTAGAAGGAGGCTCTTGACGAGCTTCATTGGTTGTTCTCCGAGAGCGTAGCGCTGAGGCTACTGGCCAAATGTACGATTGTTACATTACCCATCCGGCCTTCCGGAGCAATGCTCGCGGGCGTCGAATTTTGTGCAGCGTCCTGCCTTCATGCCCAGAAAACAGCCACTCGCGGCAAGGCGCGCGATTTCCGCGGCGGGTGTGGCAAAAATTACACAGCCTGTCCGGCGCGGCTCCGACCGTTTTGCGATTCAGTCGTTGAAGTCGAGCGCACCGCTGCGGCAGCGATAGCCGACCGGGCATTGCGCAACGTCACGCGTGGGCACCCAGGCGGGATCGAGGATCTCGGCGAGCTGGCAGAAGCTGCGGTCCCGCACATAGCGGTCAAAGGTGTTCGCCCCGGTGCCGAGAACAATCGCCCCGGCGCGGCTCACGAGTTGCCGCGCGGAGGCGCAGTCCAGGCTCGGCGTCATAGGGCGCGACTGCGCGAACGCCACGGACGGCGCCAGTGCAAGGATGAGGACGAGGTTGAGGATTCGCATCCGGCGTCCTAATCGTCCCACCAGTCCCGTCCGCTGCGGCAGACATAGCCGACGAAGCATTGCGGCGTGTCGCGAGCGGGCACCCAGGCCGATTGCAGGCTCTCGTCGATCTGGCAAAAACTCAGATCGCGCACATAGCGATCATACGTGTGGGTGCCGGTGCCGAGGACGATCGCACCATTGCGCAACACCAGCTGCTGGGCCTGTGCGCAGCCCATGGCGGGGGTCATCGGGCGCGGCTGTGCCTGAGCCGATGTGGCGGCAGCCGAGAGGGCCAGAACCAAGGCGAATTTTTGCATGAATCCTCTCGAAAAAGTCTTGGGCACTCGCCCCATGATGTCGAAATGAGGCAACGCGACCGGCCGGCAAGCGCGCACACGCGCTTGTGACAGCAAGGCCCTAGAGCATGGTCTGCAGCCGACGCGCCATTTCCACCGCCGCCGCGTAGTCCGTCTTGCCGGAGCCGAGCACCGGGATGCTGGAGACCAGGATGGCTTTGGGCACCCACAATTCGGGAAAACCCTGCTCGCGGGCATACGTCATCAGCGCCTCGCGGTCGGCGTCGGGCTTGTCGGTGATCAGCACCACCTGCTCGCCCTTGCGGGGATCGGGCAGCGCCACCACCACGTGATTGAATTCCGGCCAGAGCCCTTGCGCAACCGTCTCGATGGCGGCGAGCGAAATCATCTCGCCGCCGACCTTTGCGAAGCGCTTGGCACGGCCGAGGATGCGCACCATGCCGTCCTCGACCGAGACGATGTCGCCCATGTCGTGCCAGCCGTCATCCGGCGGATCGATGCCCGCGGGTGCCTCGGGATCGAGATAGCCCCGCATCACGTTGGGGCCGCGAACGCTCAGACGCCCGCCTTCGTGAATCCCCTCGACCGGTGCGAGTCGCCATTTGATGCCGGGCAGGAAGGGTCCGACCGATCCGTGGCGGTTGCGGTCGGGCAGGCTGCAGGCCACCACCGGCGCGCATTCGGTGGCGCCGTAGCCCTCCAGAATGACGGTGCCGTGGCGCTCCCAGAGCTTGCGGGTATCGTCCTTCACCCGCTCGGCGCCCGCGATGACGTAGCGCACCGTCTGGAGATCGTCCGGATCGGCCGCGCGGGCATAGCCCTGCAGGAACGTATCGGTGGCGAGAAGGATGGTGGATCGGGTGCCGGCAATGAGCTTCGGGATCTGGCGATAATGCAGCGGGCTCGGATAGAGCACCACCTTGATGCCGTTCAACAGCGAGGTCAGAAGGCCCGCGGTCAGCCCGAAGGAATGGAAGATCGGCAGCGGATTGAAGAACACGTCGTCGACGGTCAGCACGTCGCCCGCATGGGCTTTGACCTGATAGGCATTGGCCACCAGATTGGCGTTCGACAGGACCACGCCCTTGGGCTTGCCTTCCGAGCCGGAGGTGAACAGCACAACGGCCGGATCGTCGGGCCGCATGCCCGCCCGCTTGTGGAGGGCGCGCGCGAACCAGCTCTCGACGAGCCCCCGCGCCTTGTCGACGCTGGTGATCCGCTTGCGCACATCCTCGAGAAAGACCACGCGCCGCCCCTCGGCGATCGCCGCCAGCACGTCGTCGAGCTTGCCCTGCTCAACGAAGCGGCGGGACGTCACGATGGTCTCGACGCGCGCGACCTCGCATGCCGCTTTCAGGTTGCGGGTCCCGGCGGTGAAATTGAGCAGCGCCGGCACGCGGCCGAAAGCGTTGAGACCGAACAACGCCACCGCCAGCCCCTGCACGTTGGGCAGCAGCACGCCGACATTTTCGCGCGGCTTCGTCAGCCCGGCGAGTTTGCGCCCGAGAACCAGCGCGCCGAGCACCAGCCTGCCATAGGTGATCGGCTGGCGTTCGGGATCCTCCAGCGCCGGCTTGTTGCGACCGAAGCGGTCGCGGGCGTCGATGAGGGCCTCGAAGAGGCTCTTGCGCGTCCGCGCGAGATCGAAATCGGCCAAGGCTTCCCCCTGTGGTGGTTGGCGTGTCTGGCCGAAAGGCTGTTCAGCCGGCCGAATTCTCGTTGATGGGGGCCTGGTAGGTGAGGCCCATATCCCACGGGAAATAGATCCACGTATCCTGGCTGACCTCGGTTACGAAAGTGTCGATGAGAGGGCGGCCTGCCGGCTTGGCGTAGACGGCCGCGAAATGCGCGTTCGGCAGCATGTCGCGCACGATCTTGGCGGTCTTGCCGGTGTCGGTGAGATCGTCGATGACCAGCACGCCTTTGCCGCTGCCGTCGCCGAGCGCCTTGACGGCTGGCGCGATGTCCTTGAGCACGCGCAATTCGCCCTGGTTCTTGTAGTCGTGATAGCTCGCGACGCAGACGCTCTCGATCAGCCGCACATCGAGTTCGCGCGCCACGATGGCGGCCGGCACCAGGCCGCCGCGCGTGATGCACACGATGGCCTCGAACGGCCCCGCGGCGGCAAGCCGCCAGGCGAGCGCGCGGGCATCCCGGTGGAACTGGTCCCACGAGACGGGAAAGGCTTTGGGTGAGGAAGGCGACATTGGGTGACTCTCGGCTGATAAATGTCTGGCGGTAGCGAAAATACTAGAGCGGATTGCCGTCGCGCTTAAGGCGATGGAGGAGATCGTGGATTGCGCTCGCGGCATTCGCAACCGCGTCCGCGTCCTTGCCGCGCACGATGATCTGGTTGCGGAACCCGCTGGTCGAGAAAGATGGGTAGGAGCCGATGGAGACCAGCGGATGCGCGGCCGCGATCTGCCCTAAGCCTTCGGCATAGATCCCTTCCGGAATCCCTTCGGCGTCGATCGGTTCGGAGATCATGCGCAGGCCGGTCTCGAGGCTGGGCGCAACCGCGTCGAGCATGGCCTGCATGATCGCCGGCACGCCCGCCATGACGAACACATTGCCGATGCGAAAACCGGGAGCCTTGGAGATGAGATTCTCGATGAGGTCGGCGCCTTCGGGAATGCGCGCCATGCGCAGCCGCGCTTGGTTCAACTCGCCCGGCTGGTAGCGCTGCTGCATCATCGCGACCGCGCGCGGATCGATATCGATGGCGACATTGAACGCCTTGGCGACGGCATCCGCCGTGATGTCGTCGTGGGTCGGCCCGATGCCGCCGGTGGTGAACAGGTAGGTGTAGCGGGTTCGCAGCGCGTTGACCGCCGCCACGATCTCGGCCTCCACGTCGGGCACGATCCGCACCTCGGAGAGGTCCACCCCGATGCCGGTGAGATATTCGGCGATGTAGCCGATATTCTTGTCCTTGGTCCGGCCGGAGAGAATCTCATCGCCGATGACCAGAAGCGCGGCTGTGATGGAGGCGGCCATGCTGGAGGGTTCCTTTTGATGGCGTTTAGCCGGTGTGAGGACAATGCTCAAGTAATCAGCATTGCCTGTTCGCGGCCGGCCCCCGGTAACGGGGGATTGAACGGCGTCGTCGGCCTCTGCTACGGCAGGGCATGGACTTCCCCCACACCCTCATCGAGGGCCGTCTCATTGAGCGCTACAAGCGCTTCCTCGCCGATATCGCGTTGCCGGATGGGAGCGTGGTCACGGCTCATTGCGCCAATCCGGGGGCGATGCTGGGGCTGAAGGAGCCGGGAAGCCGGGTCCTGCTGTCGCGGGCGAGCAACCCCAAGCGCAAGCTCGGCTATAACTGGGAGTTGGTGGAGGTCGCGGCCGGCGGCGGCCCGCGTCAGCTCGTGGGCATCAACACCTCGCGCCCCAACGCCCTCGTGGCGGAGGCCCTGAGCGAGGCGCGGCTGGCGCCGTTCATCGGCTACGACCGCGTCCGGCCGGAGGTGAAATATGGCCGCAACAGCCGGGTCGATTTCCTGCTCGAAAAGGACGGCGCGCCTTCCTGTTACCTCGAGGTCAAGAACTGTCACCTGATGCGCGAGCCGGGCTTCGCCGAATTTCCCGATTGCATCGCGGCCCGCAGCGCGAAACACCTCTATGAGCTCGCCGAGATGGTGGCAGCCGGGTTCAGGGCGGCGCTGGTCTACGTGATCCAGATGAAGGCCGACAGGTTCGACGTGGCCCGGGACATCGACCCGGCCTATGACAGGGCGTTCCGCCATGCGCTGGCGGCGGGCGTGGAATCCCATGCCTATACTTGCAAGGTCACACCGGAGGGCGTCAGGATCGACCGCGCGGTGGAGATCGTCACGCCACGCTAGCGCGCTGCCTTCTCCACCTTGGGCGGAAGCGGAAACAGGGTGAGAAACCGTTCGGCCAGGGCCCGGTCCCCCTCGACCCGCAGCACGCCGGCGTTTTCCAGAACCTCGAGCGGCTGGCCGCCATAGACCGCGCCGGCGATGACCGGAGGCTCTCCGGCAAAGACCAGCTCGGCCTTGTCGATGGAACCTCTCGCAATGGCAATCTCGCCCTTGGCGAGATGAGCCAGGTAGGTCTCAGAGCCGAGCCTAAAGCCGATCCGGGCGTCGATCCCTTCGGCCAATTGCGGATCGAGCATGGTCCGCAGCGACAGGAGCAACGATGCGGCACTAAACGGCAGGGTGGGATCGTGGGTCGGCGAGCGCGCCGCCCAGCGGCCGAGCGCCTGAAAGATCGGCTCGCTCTCATAGCCCCACGCGGTCAGCTCATAGACCTGCGAATTGGCGGGCGGCGGCAGCTTGCGGCGGACGAGCACGCCCGTGGCCTCCAGCCCCTCGAGCCGCTGGGTCAGGACGTTGGCGCTGATGCCGGGCAGGCTTGCGCGCAGGTCGCCGAACCGCTTCGGCCCGACCATCAATTCACGCATCACCAGAAGCGCCCAGCGTTCGCCGACGAGATCGAGAGCGTGAGCGGCGGCACACGCATCGTCGTAACGACGGCGCTGGGAAGCTTGAGTTATTTTTTCTAACTTCATAGTTGCTTTTTATAACTCTCGCCATCATGATCGTCAAACGACACTTAAGGGAAACGCCATGGCCAAACTGATTTTCGTCAACCTGCCGGTTACCGATCTCGCACGCTCGACCGCCTTTTACGAGGCCGTCGGCGCTACCAAGAACGAACAATTCTCCGACCACACCGCCGCCTGCATGGTGTTCTCCGACACCATCCACGCGATGCTGTTGACCCATGACAAGTTCCGGCAATTCACCCCGAAGGCGATCGCCGATGCGCGGACCACCAGCGAAGTGCTGATCTGCGTCTCCGCCGACAGCCGGGACGAAGTCGACGGCCTGGTCCGCAAGGCGATCGCGGCCGGCGGCAAGGGCGATCCCACTCCGACGCAGGATTTCGGCTTCATGTACGGCCGCAGCTACGAGGATCCGGACGGCCACATCTGGGAAGTCATGTGGATGGATATGGAAGCGGCCAAGACCGCCATGGCGAAAGCCCCAGAGCAGGTCGGCGCCTGAGGCTCCGGCAAGCAAACCACCCAAAGGGAGAAAACACATGAGCTACATCGATGGATTCGTCATTCCGGTCCCGGTCGGGAAACGAGACGCCTTCCGCGAAGCGGCGGAGAAGACAGCGATTGTCTTTAAGGAACACGGCGCCACCCGCGTCGTCGAATGCTGGGGCGACGACGTCCCCGACGGCAAGGTCACGGATTTCAAACGCGCGGTAAATGCCGAGGCGGGAGAAAACGTCGTCTTCTCGTGGGTCGTCTGGCCCTCGAAGGAAGCGCGCGACGCCGGCAACAAGAAGATCATGGAGGATCCGCGCATGAAGATGCACGAGGACATGCCCTTCGACGGCAGGCGCATGATCTTCGGCGGCTTCTCGGTGCTGGTGGACACGGAATGAGCGGGGGAACGAGCATGATATCCGGGATCGCGCGTTCCAAGATCGCACCCTGTCTGTGGTTCGACGGAGAGGCCGAGGAGGCGGCGACATTCTACGTGTCGCTCATCCGCGATTCACGCATCGACCACGTCCAGAAAAACCCCGTCGACACGCCGGCGGGAAAAGCCGGCACCGTGCTGGCCGTTGCCTTCACTCTCGCCGGCCAGCGCTTCCAGGCGCTCAATGGCGGCACCCGTTTCGACTTCACCCACGCCATCTCGTTCTCGGTCGACTGCGCCGATCAGGCCGAAGTCGACCGCTTGTGGGACGCCCTGTCGGAGGGCGGCGAAGTCGAGCAATGCGGCTGGCTGAGGGACCGGTACGGGGTCTCATGGCAGATCGTGCCCTCCGTGCTGCTGCGGCTGATGGGCGATCCCGATCCCGCCAAGTCGGCGCGCGTCACACAGGCGATGATGGAGATGGTGAAGCTCGATATCGCGGAGCTTCAGCGCGCGTATGACGGCGCGGCCGCCGCATAGAAGGCGGTCCGGATCCACAGGGCCACCTTTGCCGTTATCCTGAAAAGCGGCGCCCGAAGCCGGCTCCCATTGCCGGTCCGGGCCCGCCCCGTCGGGAGAGACCGCGATGGCCGGACACAGCGTTTTGACCGCTCAGACGGTCGAGGAATGCATCGTCGATCAGGGCTTCGAACGCTACACCCCCGAGGACCACGACATCTGGCGCATCCTCTTCGAGCGGCAGCAGACAATCCTGAAGGGCCACGTCTGCGAGGAATATCTCGATGGCCTCGCGGCCCTCGGCATCGACTCCGCGGGCGTGCCGAATTTCGACCACATGAACGCCCGACTGCGCCGTCTCACCGGCTGGGAGGTCGTCGCGGTGCCGGGGCTCATCCCGTCCCGGCCGTTCTTTCAGATGCTGGCCAACCGTCAGTTTCCCGCCGGAACCTTCATCCGCAGCCGCGAGCAGCTCGATTATCTGGAAGAGCCCGACATCTTCCACGATGTGTTCGGCCACGTCCCGCTCCTGACCAATCCGGCCTATGCGGATTACATGAACGAGTACGGCCGGATCGGGCTCGATGCGGTCGACCACAAGGGCGTGAAATTCCTCGCGCGGCTGAACTGGTACACGATCGAGTTCGGACTGATCCGCAAGCCCGAAGGCATCCGGATCTACGGCGCCGGCATCGTCTCGTCCTACGGGGAGGCGAAATACGTGGTGGAGGATCCCTCCGCCAATCAGATCGCCTTCGACCTCGAACGTGTCCTGCGCACCGGCTATTACATCGACGATTATCAGGCGACGTATTTCGTGATCGACCGGTTTGAGGATCTCTTCGACCTGCTCAAGGGCCGCGATTTCATCGCCGCCTTCGACAGGCTGCGGACAGAGTCCACTCACTCGCCCTTCGAGATCCTGCCGCAGGACCGCGTGGTGCGAAAAGGCACCGGCGAATTCTGGCGGGAATTCCCGACGACGAAGACGAAGTTGAAGTAAACGCGGTCGGTCCTCGCGGCGCAGGCAACGCGATCTCGATGGACATTACGGCCGCTCGAACACCAGGTTCAGCCGGGTCTGCAGGATCAGCCGGTAACCCTTTCCGGCCAGAAGCTTCGGCAGGTCGATCTGCCATTGCTCGCGCCCGTCCTCGATGACGAAGAGCTTGGGGTAGAGCGATTCCGGCGCATCGCGGAAGAACGGGTCGAGGATCAGGTCCTCGGCGCCTTCCACGTCGAGCTTGATGGCGTCCACCTTGGTGAAATGCTCCTGGTTGAGGAGATCGAGCAGGGTGATGGCCGGGACGCGGATGGCATCCGCCTCGTTGGGGCCGACGATCTTCACGCTCGACTCGCCCTTGTTGCGGGGGTCGAGGAAGAGGGTCAGCTCGCCGGTCTTGTCGGCGACCGCGCAGGCGATGGCCTTGATGGTGCCGAAGGGGTTCTGGCGGATGTTGTAGGTCAGCCGGTCGAAGATTTCCGGTTGCGGCTCCAGCGCCAGAATGCGGCCCGAGGTGCCGGCGCGCGCTGCCACGAACAGCGCATAGCCGCCCACATTCGCCCCGACATCCACGAAGGTGAAACCGGGGCCGATCCGCGATTCGAGCAGGGCGAGCTCCTGCGGATCGAAATATTGCGGCGTGAAGAGGATGCGTTTTTCGCAGACATTGTTGTAAGGGTACAGGCGCATCCGGGCGCCGAGGGACTCGACGTCAAGCGGCTGGCCCTTGAGGGATCTGACCGCCAGGCGGCGCAGCACGAAAGCCAGGCGGCGGGGGCCCCAGCCGTTGGAAAAGGCCCGGGTCCGCTCCAGCGCCCATTTGGCGAATCCGGTCGGCGCATAGGCCCCGAAGGGACGAGGATCGTTCATCATCAATAACCTGCAAGCCGGTTGGCTTTGAAATTCGGGGGTGTCATGACATTCCGGCGGTGCATTCGCAAGTTCGAGGGGCCGGGCCCTCAGGCCCCCTGCTTGCGTGCGCCGCGCCAATCCCTACATTCGGGATAGCTCCAAGGACGCCTGATGACTGAGACCGATACGATCGAGCGCAAGCGCAGCTCGCAAATCCCCCTGCACGGCCCGGAGGCCTTCGCGGCCATGCGGCGGGCCGGGAGGCTGACCGCCGAAGCGCTCGACATGCTGGCCGCCGAGGTCGCGCCCGGGGTGACCACCGAGCGCCTCGACAGGCTGGTCTTCGAATTCGCCCGGGATCACGGCGCCTATCCGGCGACGCTCCATTACCGCGGCTACACCAAATCCACCTGCATCTCGATCAACCATGTGGTCTGCCACGGCATCCCCAACGACAAGCCTCTGCGCGAGGGCGACATCGCCAATATCGACGTGACGCTGATCCTCGACGGCTGGTACGGGGATTCGAGCCGGATGTACTATGTGGGCGACGTGCCCCGGCGCGCCCAACGCCTCTGCGAGATCACCTATGAGTGCCTCATGCGGGGCCTCGCGGTCATCAGGGAAGGTGCGTGGACCAACGATATCGGGGCGGCCATCCAATCCTATGCGGAGGCGGAGCGCTGCTCGGTGGTGCGGGATTTTTGCGGCCACGGCCTCGGCCAGGTCTTCCACGACAGCCCCACCATCCTCCATTACGTCGAGCCCTCGTACAACGTGCAGCTGAAGGCCGGGATGCTGTTCACCGTCGAGCCGATGATCAATCTCGGCCGGCCGCAGGTGAAGGTCCTGTCCGACGGCTGGACCGCCGTGACCCGCGACCGCTCCCTCTCGGCGCAGTTCGAGCACACGATCGGCGTGACGGAGACCGGATGCGAGATCTTTACCCTCTCGCCGAACGGGTTGGACCAGCCCTACGCCCCCGCATGAGCGGCAGCGACGACACACCCCATTACCACGGGCACCGGGACCGGTTGCGCGCGCGGTTTTCGGATGTCGGCGGCGACGCGATGCCGGATTACGAGCTTTTGGAACTCGTCCTGTTCCGGTCGATCCCCCGCCGCGACGTGAAGCCCCTCGCCAAGGAACTGGTGCGGCGCTTCGGCTCCTTCGCGGAGGTGCTCGCCGCCTCCCCTGCGCGCCTGATGGAGATCGAGGGCCTCGGCGAAAGCGTCATCGCCGACCTGAAGATCGTCGAGGCCTCCGCCCGCCGCCTCGCCCGCGGCGCGGTGGCGAAACGTCCGGTGCTCTCGTCCTGGAGTTCGGTGATCGATTATTGCCGCACCGCCATGGCATTCATGGACAAGGAACAGTTCCGCCTGCTCTTCCTCGACAAGCGCAACGCGCTCATCGCCGACGAGGTGCAGCAATCGGGCACCGTCGACCACACGCCGGTCTATCCGCGCGAGGTGGTCAAACGGGCCCTGGAGCTCTCCGCCTCGGCTTTGATCCTGGTGCACAATCATCCCAGCGGAGACCCGACCCCCTCCTCCGCCGATGTGAAGATCACCCGGGACATCATCGACATCGCGGGCCCCCTCGGCATCGCCGTGCACGACCACATCATCGTCGGGCGCGAGGGTCATGCGAGCCTGAAAGGGCTGAAGCTGATTTAAGGTTGGGCCCACGAACTGGGCGAAATGCCGGGTCTGAGCGCAGGCCGGACTTTCAACCGGCTCGCGGCTTGCCGGTGTTCACCGCCAGTTGATCGTTGAAAGCCCGCCTGTAGGCGGGTCGCGCCTCGCCGCGGGCGACGTACGCGGCGAGGTTCGGATATTCGTCGAGAATGCCCGAGGACTTCAACCTGAGCAGAACCGACACCATCATCAGGTCGCCGGCGCTGAAGGAACCATCGAGCCAGTCGGCATCCCCCAGACGACGGGAGAGCGGTTCCAGCCGGGCGCGGACGCGATCCTCGACCATCGGCAGGCGGTTCTCATGCCAGGTTTTGTCGCCCTCGAGCAGCCTGGCTACTTCACACTCGAGGATCGGCGGCTCGACTGTGTTGAGCGCGGCGAACATCCAGCCGATCGCGCGCGCCCGGCCATTGGCATCCTCCGGCAACAGGCCCACATGGCGCTCCGCAATATGGAGCACGATCGCCCCTGTCTCGAACAGGACGAGATCGCCCTCCTCATAGGTCGGGATCTGGCCGAAAGGATGAAGCGCCCGGTGCGCGGGTTCCTTCATCGCACGGAACGAGACAAGGCGAACCGCGTAGGGTTGGCCTACTTCTTCGAGCGCCCAGCGAACGCGCGTGTCGCGCGCCAGTCCCTTGCCGCCATCGGGCGATCGTTCGAAGGCCGTAATGGTGATGGTCATCGCGAGGCTCCTCGTTCGGAACGGCAAGCGCGTCCGGGTTCCGGACTCTGCCTCGCGGCCCGGAATGACGGAGCGACGTGTTCTAGCGCATTCAGACGCTATCACGACCAGATATTGTTGCGATTTTCTGCGACCGATCATAAAAATTGCAATATGAGAATGCGATCTTTGATCAAGGTTCTGGCCGTCCTGTTTTGCGCTGGTATTGTACAGATGCCTCGGGCTGCTGATTTGCCTCCAAGACAAGCTGTCGCGAGATTCGACACAGACTTCGCCTTCGGCTTCCAGTGCGTAGCTGTCGAGCGGGCGAAACGATGCCGGCACGATCAAGTCGGAGCAGGATCTTTGCTCATTTCACCGGCCGCAATTCGTCTCGCACTTTCGATTCCTTGGCGGAATGAATTCTCCGGGCCGTTTGATCATTCGCCTGAGCGGGAAAAGCGTGACGGGATGAAATGCCCGCCGGGTTACTGCTAATCTAGCGGATCGTCTGTCGCCTCCCGATCAGCCACAAGCTCAATTTCATCAGCCCCAAGGCCGCCACCACGACACCCATCGTGCACACCGCGAAGGCCGCCGCCTGCGACACGAAACCCGCCTCGTCGAGGCGCATGATCGACACCGACGCGACGCTCACCGAGGCCGTCACAAGGAAGATCACCGCCGACAACGTCACCATCGAGCGCATGAACATGAAGAAGAACACGGAGACCAGCGTCGGGGCGAGCGACGGGACGATGACGTCGCGCACCACCCGGGGGAGAGACGCGCCCATGCACGACGCCGTTTCCTCCAGCGTCGCGGGCACCTGCCGCAAACCCGTCATGGTCGTCAGGAACCCTTGCGTCCAGTAATGGGTGACGTTGCAGGCGGCGAGCAAGGTCGCGGTTCCGTAGAGCGCGTAGAGCGGCAGGCTCGGGACGTTGAACGCGAAGATGTAGGCGAGCCCGAGCACCACTCCCGGAACGGAGGCGGGCAGCAGGCAGAGGAAATAGATCGGCTTCACCACGTGACGCGGGAGCCGTTGCAGGCAAAAACCCAATGCGAAAAGCAGGATCGTGCCGATCACGCCCGCCATCAGCGAGATCTGGATCGTCATCCATAACGGCTCGTAGCCGCCCGCCACCTTCACGTCGTAATGGCGAAACGTCAGGTCGAAACGGTAGGGCCAGAGGCGCACGAAGCTGCCATAGATCACGATGCCCACGGTGACGATCGGCAAAGCCGCGATGAGCCACGCGGCGATCGTCATCGGCACGTCCCGCCGCGGCGTGAAGACCGGCGCGAGCGGGATCGCGGAATCGCTCAACGAACCGAGCTGGCGCTGGGACGCCACCCGTTCGAGATAGAACGCCAGGATGGTGGGAAACAGCAACAGGATGCCCACCACCGCGCCCATGTTGAAATTCATCTGGCCGACGACCTGACTGTAGATTTCGGTCGCGAGGATCGCATAATCGCCGCCGATGGTCGCGGCATTGCCGAAGTCGGTGATCGTCACCGTGAAGACGATGAAACCCGCGCTGAGCAGGCCGAACTTGATGTTCGGTAGCGTGATGTCGAGGAATTGCCGGTGCGCGGGCGTTCCCAGCACCTCGGCCGCCTCGTAGATGCGCGCATCGGCGGCGCGCAAAGCAGCCCCGATGATGAGAACGGCCTGCGGCAACGCGTATAATCCGTTGGCGATGAGCAGGCCCCAAAAGCCATAGATGTTGATGTCGAGGCCGGTGAACTTGGTGACGATGCCGTTGCGTCCGAGGAGGAAGATGAGGCCCAATCCCTGGACGAGCGAAGGAGCCAGCAGGGGAAGCGAGACGGCGCCGACGAGAAGCGCCCGGCCCGGAACGCGGCAGCGGTGAACCGCGGACGCCACGACGAGCCCGAGGACGAGCGCGAGGATCGTCGTGGAGATGCTCATCACCAGGGAGTTGAACGTGGCGCGCCAGAAACTCGGCGCGTTCAGGATGCGCGCGTAATTGCCCAAGCCCAGGCCACCATCGCTCTCGGTAAAGCTGCGCAGGATCACGGTTGCGAGCGGATAGGCAAAAAACAACAGCAAAGCCGCCAGCGGTATGACGAGGCACAGGGCGAGAAACACCCGGTCGAGATCGACGCCGCGCCGCGCGGAAATCGCCGCGCCTGTCACGAGGCGGAGATCCACGAGCAATGCTCGGATGCGATCTCGATGCCCACCTCGGCGCCCGCCACCAATGCGCTGCGCCCGGCCTGTTGCGCCACCAGCTTTCCGCCCGGCCATTCAAGCTGCACGCGCGACAGATTGCCGAGGAACTGGACCTCCTTCACGCGGGCGCCGGTTCCGCCCGGTCGCAGCACGATGTGCTCCGGACGCACGCAAGCCACATGATCCGCCGGCAGGGCTGCTGACCCTAAGAGATGACCGGCCCATTGCCGGATGCTCGCCTGATCGATGAGATTGCTGACGCCCATGAAATCGGCCACGAACAGATTGGCGGGACGGGAATAGAGTTCCTCGGGCGGGCCGATCTGCGCGATGCGGCCCTGCTTCATGCACACCACCTTGTCGGCGAGCGTGAGCGCCTCCTCCTGATCGTGCGTCACCATGATGGTGAGGATGCCGAGGCGCTTCTGCAGATCGCGAATCTCCGACCGCAATTCCGCCCGCACTTTTGCGTCGAGCGCGGACAAGGGTTCGTCGAGAAGCAGGAGCTTGGGATCGACTGCGACCGCGCGCGCGAGGGCGACGCGCTGCTGCTGGCCGCCGGACAATTGATAAGGGTAGCGGTCCGCAAGATGCGGCAGGCGGATCAGGTCGAGCAGTTCCGCCACCCTGCTCTTGATCGCCGCTGCGGATCTGCCGCGGATCTTGAGCCCGTAGCCGATATTGTCCGCAACATTCATGTTGGGGAACAGCGAATAGGCCTGAAAGACGATGCCGAAGCCCCTGTGGCGCGCCGGGATGCGCGTCAGGTCCTCGCCATCGAGAAGCAATTGGCCCCGATCGGGCATCGCCAGGCCGGCAATCAGCCGGAGCAGCGTCGTCTTTCCGCATCCCGACGGGCCGAGCAGGCAGATGAATTCCGGCGCTTCGGCCGAGAACGAGATGGAGTCGAGGGCGACGACGCCCCCGAACGTTTTGGTGATGTCCGTCAGTTCCAGCCGCATCGGCGGCTGCCGTCAGCGGCCGATCTCTTTCTGCCAGCGCTCGAGGATCGCATCCCGCTCCTTCGCCGATTTGGCGAAATCGATCGGCAGCAAAGCCTTCGCCACATCTTCCGGCAGACCGGCCTTGATGGAATCGGCGTCTGGCTTGTAGCCGGCGGTCGTGACGATCTCCTTGTACTTGCCATAGATGCCGGCGGCCTCCGGCGAGAGCGTCCAGTCGAGGAATTTCCGCGCCTCGTCCTTGTTCTTGGAAGCCTGCATCAGCGCCGAGGCTTCAAGCTCGTAGCCGGCGCCCTTGGCGGGGATCACCACGGTGACGGGGAAGCCTTCCTTCACCGATTGGACGCCCGCGAATGCGAGCGAGGTCCCGACGGCGAACTCGCCCGCCCGCGCGGCCTTGCAGGGCCGCGATCCGGATTTGATGTACTGCGCCACGTTGGCGTCGAGATCCTTGAGATATTTCCAGCCCTTCTCCTCGCCCATCTGCTGCAGAATGCCGACGATCTGGAGATAGCCCGTGCCCGACGAGACGGGATTGGGCATGACGATCTCGCCCTTGAATTTGGGATCGAGCAGGTCCCCCCAATCCTTGGGCAGGGTCAGTCCCTTGGCTTTCGCGCGTTCGTTGTTGACGCAGAAGGCCGCCATGTAGCCGGTCGCCGCGAACCACTTGTCGTCGGCGGCGTGATAGGGCGCCGCGAGCTTTTCGGAACCCTTGGCCTTGTAGGCCTCGACGAGGGCGAGGATGCGCGGGTCCATCATGTTCGTGACGGCCCAGCCCCAGATCACGTCGTGCTGCGGATTGGACGCCTCGGCCAGAATGCGTGCGCCGAGATCGCCCGTGGAGAGACGCAGAACCTTCAGGTCGACACCCGGCAGGCTCTTCTTCGCCGCCGCCACATATTCGGCGATCTCATCTTCCTCGAGGGCGGTGTAGGCCGTCACCTGCCCGGCTTGGGCCGTACCGCATAAAGCCAGACTCAAAGCGCAGATCTTCAGGAATTGTCGCATGGCCGTCCCCTTCGCACTTGTTGTGCTTGGTTAATTATGTGCCAATATTTCAAACGTTGGGGGAAATGTCCATCGGCGCCCATCGAGGGCGCGGACGGCGTCATCACGGATGGAAGCGGACGCGCGCCCGGCCTTCGCAGCAACGGCCGGAGTTCGGCGCGGAGGCCCTGGCGCGTCTCAAGGCCTGACGCGCCGCAAACCTCTCAGAAGAAGCTCTCGATGCCCGAGAAGACCGCGTAGACGAAGCCGAGGCTGAGCGTCAGGCCGACCGAACCGATGATCAGCCCGCCCAGCACCACCAGCCCGTCCCGCTCGACGAGACCGAGGCCCACGAGGCAGACGGCGATCCCGAGGGGAATCTGGCCGACGAACGGCGGCGCGAACAGCAGCCCCAACGCGAGGATGAAGATCACCACCCCCATGAGGCGCATGGAAACGGGGTTGTCGAGAAAGGTCATGCGCGGGCGCGAAAAGCGCTCCAGACGGCGGAAAGCCGGCATGGCGCGGGCCACCGCCCGGTCCACATCGACGCTGGCGATGGAGCGCCGCATCAGGACGTCGGGCAGCCAGGGCGTCGGAAGGCCGATGATGATCTGCACCGCGACCAGCGCCAGCAGCAATCCGCAGATCAGCGGAATCGGAGGTGGCATGGGGAGGCAGTTCGGCAGGCCCAGCAGCACGATGAGAACCGCGAAGGCACGATCCTGCAGAACCGCCATGATGTCACGGACAGTCAGACGCTCTCCCGGCTGAGAGGCGAGAGCCGCGAGAATTTGGGACGTTCGTGCTGCAGATAACAAGGAGGCCCGGCAAGTTCGAGGACGCTCTACGACGAGGCCTGTCTACCCGAGTTGATGCGGCGGGYCAAGTGCGGCGGCCGCCTCCCGCGGCGATATCGGCCGCGCAGCCTGCGGCGATTGCGCCCTTCGCCTCCCCTTTCCCTTCCCCGTCCCCGGCAGGCCCGTCAGTGGATGGCGATTTCCCCATCCACCCTGCGGATTTCCGCCGGCCGGATCAGGTGCGAGTGGCACACCCTGACGGAATGCAGGGGGCCCGCCAGTTCGCGTTTCCAGAATTCCAGGAATTCGAGCAGGACCGGAAAGCGCGGCGCCACATCGTATTCCTGCCAGATATAGGTCTGCAGGATCTTCGGGTGATCGGGCAGACGGTAGAGAATGTTGGCGGTGGTCAGCCCGTAGCCTTCGAGTTGTCGAATGAAGTCGCGAGAAACCATGGGACCTCCTTCAGCGGCACCGGGCGAGCCGGCGCCAATACTTAAGGTCAAAGCGAAGCGCCGGGCCCCGGTTCCCCTCTGGACGGCGACCGGAGAGGGCTTCGCTCACCAGTGTCGCGCCATCCCTATTGAGACTTCGTAAACGCCATCGTATGCCATTACGGCAATGGCATCGGGGGGCGGCATGGCAGCATCGAGGAGGCGGTGGAGCGGCGCGTTCCTTGCAGCATTGACCGCCCTGGCGCTGTCCGCTTGCGCCGCGACCGTGTCCAACGAACCGATCAACGAGCCCATCGCGGCCGCGGCCGATCAGGGCGGCTGGCCGCTCGGCCCCGACCAGTTCGGATCCACCGTGGTCGGCGTGGCGTTCTCGGGCGGCGGCATGCGCGCATCGGCCTTCTCCTACGGGGTTCTCAACGAACTCGACCGCTACCAGGTGCAGACCGATCGCGGACCGCGCCGCATGACCGAGATGGTCGACCTGATCTCGGGGGTCTCCGGCGGCTCGGTGACGGCGGCGTATTTCGGTCTCAAGGGGCGCGAGGGCCTGGCCGAGTACCGAAGCCAGTTTCTCGACCGTGACGCCGAACAGGGCTTCGACACCGACGTCAATCTCGCCAGCGTCGTGCGGATCTTCCAGGATGGCGGCGTCAACGACCGCTCGAAATTCCCGCGCTGGCTCGACGAGAACGTGTTCGGCGGCGCGACCTACGCCAGCCTCTTCGCCCGCAAGCGCCCGCTGGTCTGGATCGCCGCGTCCGACATCTATTCGCGCGTGCCGTTCGTGTTCGAACCCATCACCTTCAATGTGCTGTGCAGCGACCTGAGCAAGGTTCGCCTCTCGGAAGCCGTCGCCGCCTCAGCGGCGGTGCCCGGCGTGTTCATTCCCATGAACGTGGAAAATTTCGGCGGCGCATGCGGCGGGCGCGTGCCGCAATTCATGCAGCGCGCGGCGCTCTCGGACACCTCGCCCGCGACCTTGCAGGCGAGCGGCGCGGCCCTCATGCGCTATCGTGGCGATCCCGAGCGCTATCGCTATGTGAAACTTCTCGACGGCGGATTGACCGACAATTTCGGCATCCATTCGCTTGCCATCGCACGTTCGAGCCGCGACCGGCCCTACATGCCGATGACCGCCGAACAGGCTGTGCGCGTCAACCGCTTCCTCTATCTGGTGGTGGATGCCGGACGCGGCCCCGCCGGCGATTGGCAGCGCAAGAAAGCCTCCCCGGACGGGATGGAAATCGCCAGCATCGTCACCGACGTCGCCATCGATTCCGGCGTCTACAAGGGATACGATTATTTTTCGGCGATCATGAAGGAATGGCAGGCGGATCTGCGTCGCTGGCGCTGCACCCTGTCGAGCAGCGAGGTGCTCGCCTTGCGGGGAACGCTGAGCGGATGGCGCTGCGGCGACGTCAATTTCTCGGTGGGCCGCGTGACATTCTCCGATGCCGGGCCGGAGTTGAAAGCGCAGCTCGACCAGGTGCCGACGCGCTTCAAGCTCGATCCCGCCACCATCGACCTTCTGGTCACGGGCGGCGAGGCGGCCCTGCGCAACAACACGACTTTCCGAAATTTCCTGGGCAGGACTCCGCGTCGGGACCTGACGGCGTCGCTCGTTCGCGACCGCCTTTTGCCGCAATAAGGGCGTCGGCCGGAGATGCGTTTCGCCTTCGCGGGGATCGACTTTCTGGGAGACGTGTTCGACACGCTCATCGAGCGCGGCTGGCAGCCGGTCAAGCTCTTCAGCCGTCCCTGCGACCGCCTTTATGATTTCAACGACGTCACCGTCGTGCGCGCCCGGGCGCTGAAAATTCCCGTCCAGCTCACGCGCATGAAGCCCGCGGATCTCGCGGCCTTGAGCGCCCTTCGCTGCGATGCGCTGATCGTCGCCGGCTATCCTTGGCTCATCGGCGGATGGGAAGCGCATTTGTCCTATGCGGTGAACTTTCATCCCTCGCCGCTGCCGGAGGGCCGCGGACCCTACCCGCTGTTCCAGGCGATCCTCGATCGTGCGTCCGAATGGGGCATGTCGGCGCACGTGATCGACCCGACCTTCGACACCGGCGCCATCGTGGCGCAGCGGCGCTTTCCGCTCGCGCCCGACGAGAACCACGATCTGCTGCTTGCGAAGTGCCAGCTCGCGGCGAAAGACATCGCCCGCTCCCTCGCCGACGACCTGCCGCGCCTGTGGCGCGAGGCCAAGCCGCAAGGGACGGGCAGCTATTGGCCCCGTGTCACCGCCGCGCAGCGGAATGTCGACTGGACGAAGAATGTCGACGACGTGCTGCGCACCATCCGCGCCTTCGGCTCCATCGAATCCTTCGCCCGCATCGACACGCGCGTCGTCCATGTGTGGGAGGCCGCCGGGTGGCGGCAGGCCCACACGGAAATACCCGGCACCCTCGTCCACCGCCACCGCCGCCATCTGGTGGTCGCAGCCCGCGACGGCTTCGTGCAGGTGACGGGCTGGAGCGCCTACCCGCCCGGAGAAGCGCGGGGCGGCTGAGGGAGCGCCTGCGAATGTCGGAGGATTGCCATCGGTCGCCGATGGGGCCGCCTCAAATAACGATGAAGTCCAGCGCCGAAATCTTGAGCTTCTTCGACATCGTGGCGATTTGCACCGCGGCGCCGTTGCCGGAGCCGTCGGCATCGTACCAGAGAATGCCCTTCTTGTCGTAGACGAGGTGGTCGTTCTTGTCGCGTGCCTTGTCGCTTTTCTTGAAGAACGCCTTGTTCAATTTGCCCGGGCTCGACATCGTCCCC
>NZ_JBFUHH010000071.1:0-23347 GCF_056402495.1 Microvirga sp. P4_A5
CCCCGAGAAGACGCGGGCGAGGCTGGTGGAAAGTGCGAGAAACAATTCGCCACTGGCGATAAGCTTCGAGGCTGCGACCACGACGGCCGTCGGCCGTGGCATCCTGGGCGTGTTGGCGATATCGGCAATTCCTTGCCAAAGGAGCAGGAACGCAACCGGAATTGCGAGGCGTAGCAGAATCCCTTTCATCGCTCGTCCCTCGTCGCCGCCCAGGGAATCAGTGCGGCGCTGATGGCGCGCACAATCTTGTCGCAAACATAGCCCAACACGCCGATCACAAGGATGAACGCCATCACTGAGGGTGTGTCCAGCATGCTGCGGTAGTACTCGATTGCATAACCCAGCCCACTTGGCGCACCGACCAACTCGGCCGCGACGACCGCCGTCCACGAACTTGCAACCGCCACGCGGATGGCGGTCATGATTGACGGAAGTGCCGCCGGGAGAATCACACGCCGTAGAAGTAATCGCCCGCCGATGCCCATTGTCCGGGCTGCGCTGACAAGCCGTCGGTCGACGCCGCGCACGCCGGCGGCGGTTCCGAGAAGCATGGGAAAGAAAGCGGTGTAGAACATGATGAAGATCGGCAGCGCATGGCCGATTCCGAACATCAGCAGTGCCAGAGGAATCCACGCGATGCCAGCAATCGGTCGGAGAATCTCCACCGGCAGTTCGAAGAGTTTTTCCCAGACCCGACTTACACCGATTGCAAGGCCCAGCGGGATTGCTAGTGCAGCCGCGGCCAGAACGCTGACCAGAAGTCGCGCAAGGCTGATCGACGCATTTGCATATAGTTCTCCGTCCATCAGGCTTCGGTACAATGCGCCCGCGACGGCCAAGGGCGAGGGAACCAACAAGCTGTTCTTAGCCAGTACGGAGAATCCGTACCAGGCAATGCAAAACAGCCCCATGGTTCTAAGATACACCGCCCACGGTGGAAATGTACGCGAGGGGGATGGACGCTCGGCCGGCGCGCGCTCGACGCCCGCTACCATCGACACGTGCTTCCGCTCAGATTAGGTTCCGGGCGGAGTGCGCGCAGCCATATCGCTAACAGCCAATTCGGCGTCAGTTTCAACTGGAAGGGCCGTGACGGGTCAATCGAGCAAATCTCGGTTTCTGCGGGCATGCGCTCCATCCAAGCCGACGTTCAAATATTGACCGCCTCACCGACGATCTTGATCATTCGTCGTGATGATGCCGCAGGAATTTGATCAAATCAATAGGGTGACTCCTGAATATGTGGCTGAATGAGAGTAGAGAGCATTCGAATATGCTCAAATCCATTGTTTCGGTCGCTATGTCGATTTGACTGGATGCCGCCGCGGTCGGGAATCAATCGCGCCGAAAGATCGTACTAGCAACCCACCCAAAGAAGAGCGCGATGAGGGCAGTGAAGCTACCGTATGCGAATCGCCAATCCCGCGCCGCCTCGCCCACCTGCTCCTCGAAGCCCGTCTTGACGAGGTGGAATTGCGTGCTTGTGTTGGCGAGAATAACACCTCCGGCCAGGAGCGTGACGGCCACGTCGTATCGGCCGGGCGGCGCCCTCGCTGGAAGGGGGATACCTGCTCGGAAAATGCGGGGCGTGAGGAATGTGACTCCTCGCTCACTCTCCAGATACAGCCCGTCCTGAGCCTTAAGGCGATAGAGCGCCTCCCTGAAGGGCTCGTCGGCACTACCCCGATCATTGGTGAAATCGACCGAGTGGATCATTGCAGAAAGCCCGATCTTCTGTCGCTGCCGCAATTGTTCGATCGTAATGTCATTGACCGGTCGGGAGGCGAGGACCGCCAGATAAGCTGGCGCCGTCGGGAATTTTTGCTGTCCGCGATTGAGCCAGAAAGGTCCCAGTCTCTCCTTCTCCCAAATGACCAGCGATTGGCTCGGCCCGCGAACCGACACCACGGCGTCGTATTCCGTCGCTCGCGCCACCATCCTTCCATCGCTCTCGATGGCCCCAAAAACTGCTAGGGACGTTCCCGTATAGTTCGAGTTGATCATGACGCGATGGCTGGACAATGTGGCAAACAACGTCTCAGCCAAACAAGGGGCCGAGTGACCCAGCAGAAGCGCCAGGCACAAGGCCAGTCTCATGCGTCGCCACCCTGCACAGTGATCGAGAATGGCTCCCGCGGCTGCGACACCAGCTCCAAGCCGAAGCGAATGCCGACTGCCAGCAGCAGAAGAGCAAGAAGGAAGCGGAAAAGCTCGGCCTTGAGATTGCGGCCCGCCCGCGCACCGAACTGGGCGCCAAAGACGCCGCCGACTATAAGTAGGATCGCCAGCACAATATCGACGGCCTGGTTTGCAACCGCATGGAGGATAAGGGCGACCAATGTGGCGCAGACGATCTGGAACTGCGATGTCCCTACCACCACCATCGTGGGAACCCGCAGGATATACAGGAGCGCCGGCACGAGAATGAATCCACCGCCGATGCCGAGGAGAGCGCCGGCAAACCCAACGAAGAGAGCGAATCCAAAGATGGGAATTACACTCGCATAAAGCTTGGACCGGTAGAATCGTACACGCAGCGGCCAGAAGAGATAGGACGCGTGTTCGCCGGCACGACGCCGGGCGCGCAGAGGGCCGCCATTGCGCCTGGTCCAGAATTCCCGGACGCTTTCCTTCAGCATCAGGCCGCCCACGACGGTGAACAGCGTTACGTACGACACGACGATCACCAGGTCGAGTTGTCCTGCGCGGCGTGCGGCGGCGAAGAACCAGACGCCCAAGGCGGAGCCGACGAACCCACCGGTGACAAGGAATGCCCCGAGCTTGAAATCGACGCCGTTTCGACGCAACGCTCCCAGTGCGCTGGTCGTCGATGAAGCTACGATCGATGCCGACTGCGTGGCGACCGCCACAGCCGGCGGGATGCCGATAAAAATCAGCAAGGGCGTCATCAGAAAGCCACCGCCAATCCCGAAGAGGCCGGAGACAAACCCGACCGCTGCGCCCATCCCAAGGATAAGAAGGACGCTCACGGGCATTTCGGCGATGGGAAGGTAATAGGACACGGACAACTATCGGCAGAAGGAATGATCGGCGATCGGCTTCGCGTGAAGACAACCGTGTGGTTCGCGCTACGCTGGGTCGCGCCCTGACTAGACTTCGTCCCAGGATGTGACCGCGTTCGCCAGGACCTGGTGCTCGAGACGCTGCTCCTGTTCGGCAATGCGCGCCGCCAAATCGAGGACGGCTTCGATGTGAGCGAGGGGAATGCAGATGACGCCACTTTCATCGGCCAGAATCAAATCGCCTCGCGAGACGCCGACGTCCTGAATCGTGATCGGCTCGTTGATCGAGCCGAACGTAAAGTCGTTCCGGCTACGGCGAGGACAGACGGCCGCCGACCAGACTGGGTATCCAACGGTGCGGATCTCCTCCACGTCGCGGCAAGAGCCCCATACGATGGTGCCGCGCACACCGCGGCGCTGGGCAATTCGCGATGCGAGTCCTCCCCAACACGCGGCATTCACCGCACCGCCCAGATCGAACACGACGATGTCGCCGTCGGCCATAGTCTTGAGCACCTGCTCCAGCGGTTTACCCACACCGCCGCCGAATCTGTATGCGTCCGGATCGTCCTTTTTTAGTTGGAAGCGGACGGGCAGAGCGCGGCCGCAGACCCGCCCTTGCCCTATGCGTCGGGCTTGGACCCCCGGGATCACGCCGCTGATTCCGAGTTCGTCCATCGCATCCGACACTACAGAGGTGGGGAACGCGACAAGGCGAAGCGCATCGTCTTGAGGGTCGTTCATGGTTTCTCCTCGAGGTTCATGGCTTGGCGCAGGGCGTGTGCAATGGGCTCGGTGCATGCGAGATTCACAACGATGGTCCGAGCCGACTGACGACCTCATTGCCCTCGCCAACAATTTCGCCGAAGGTTAGCTTGCCGGAGGCCGTCCGCAGCATCTCGTGGAGTGCTGTGTCAGCGACCTCGTCGAGGGGGGCGTCGGTAAGCAACGCGCGCGACGCGGAAATATCGATCTGTTCAGAAAGACGGGAGCAGGTCGCTTCCTTGGCGCTCACCTTCAATGTCGGCGCGACGAGACTGCAATAGCTGTTGCCGGCGCCTGTGGTGAAGAGAACGATCTGAGCCCCGCCGGCGACCATCGCGGTGATGGATTCCGGCGAGAAATAGGGCGTATCCATGAGGAAAAGACCGGGTCCTTGCGGCCGTTCCGCCGGCTGCAGCAGCCCGTGGATCGGTTGGTTTCCGCCTTTTGCGATGGCGCCCAAGGCCTTTTCTTCGATTGTCGTCAGTCCCCCGGCACGGTTCTGCGGGCCGGGATTTTGCGACCTCACATCACCTCCTGCCGCGCGCACGGCCCGTTCCCGCTTTAGCACGGCGTCTCGAATCCTGGCGGCAAGCTCCGCGCTCGTTGCCCGCCTGGCGAGGATGTGCTCTGCGCCGGTCCATTCGACGGTCTCGCTCATGATGGCCTGACCGCCGGCTTCGACCACCAGCTCGGCGATCCGTCCCACCATGGGGTTACAGGCAAGACCCGATGTCGTATCCGAGTGCCCGCATTCGAGTGCGATGCAAAGCTCCGCAAGACTTGCCGGTTCGCGCTTGTGGGACGAAGCGTCGCGGACCAGATGGGTTGCGGCCCTGACTCCCGCATCCACCAGCGTCAGAGCGTCCTCCTCCGATGCGGAAAGCGACAGGCCAACAGCGGGCTTATCGGTACTTTCCAGCGCGGCGACATACGAGTCGGAAATGTCCTGGCTCGCTGCCAGGACGAGCACGGCGGCGATGTTGGGATGGGCCGCAAGGCCTGAGAGCGTGTCGAAATGCAGCTTCGCGTCGTCCGCGAATTGGCCGCGGCCAAAACCGGACGTCACGCAGATAGTACCCCGCACAAGCAAAGAGACGCGCTGCGCCAGTGCCGATGTAAGGCCCGTCGGCGACAGAACGAGCACGTGATTGCGGACGCCCACCCGGCCGTCGGAACGACGATAGCCTTCGAACGTGCGGGTGTGACCGATCACGCCAGACCCCGACCGCTACCGAGGAGGCTGCGGGCGCCGCCCATCATGGATGCGCTCACGTCTCCCATCAGGCCGACTCTGCCTGTCAACGGCCGACGCCGTCGGCAAACGTTCCCAGCCACCTTCGAGACCGCCTTTCTCACTGTCCGACGCACGCTTGCTTCCTATTCCTGGATGAAATTTTTCTCGAAGCGCGCTGGCGGGAACCCGCCGACGCCAACGTCAAGAACGAGGATGCGGCCCGCCAGAGGCTCGGCCGCAAGACGGCTTTGACCCATCCCCCGGGCGGCACTCGTCACGTAGAGGTGGTCATGGTCGGGACCCCCGAATGTGCAGGACGTCGGCTTGCTCACCGGCAATCGAACGATGCGATCCATCCGCCCGTCCGGAGCAAAACGAATAAGGCAGCCGCCATTGAATTGCGCCGACCATAAAAAGCCTTCCCGGTCGATCGTCGCCCCATCCGGCCCACCCGGAAAATGACCGACATCGGCAAATGTCCGCGGCGGGCCGAAATCGCCTGTTCCGGCGTCGAAATCATGTGCAAGGATCAGGCCGCGCTTCGTATCGCTCAGATACATCGTGCGGCCATCGAGGCTCCAGGCATGGCCATTTGGCGCAACCAGGTCGTTCATCGCAAGGCGGCATCGCAAGTCTGTGTCGAGGACGTATAGGCTTCCTTCCGCCAGGCCCGAATCCGGGTTCGTGGAACCGAACCAAAGCCGACCCTCCGCGTCGCACTTCCCGTCATTGAGGCGGTTCGCCCTCGATTCTGGCTCCGGGTCATGCAATGGTTTCAGCGCTCCGGTCCGTGGATCGAAAATGGCGAAGCCCGAACGCATCGCGACGATTAGGCAGCCGCATTGCGTCAGGACGATCGATCCGATCTCATCCGTCATGGGAAAGGTCGTTTGCTCAAGAGTTCGGATTTCGACCATCGAGATCGAGGGCCGCTCGCGGACATCCACCCAGTACAGCCGTCCGGTCTCGGCATCCCAGACGGGGCTCTCGCCGACGCATGCCCGCGACTCCCCCAACACGGACAAAACATCGGCCGCGTCATCTCGAACGTCGCAATCTACGCGACCGGTGGCGCAGGTGGCGAGGTTGTGGACGTGAACCCACGCTCCTTGATCGACCTCTTGATTGAGGCGTCCGATGAACTCACCATATTTCCGGAGTCGTAGACCTGCCGCCAAGGGCCGAACCGAAAATTTGTGGCCGGCCGGAATGTCCTCTCTCAGTCGGATTCGGCGCGTCGCGTCGTGGACGGCGATTGCAATTGTGCTGCCTGCTTTGAGGTCACGAAGCGCTGTCGCCACATCGTCCGCTGGCTCCAGCCAAAGTGCTTCTGACCCAATCGACAACGCCAAAGCTCCTGAAATCGCCGTGGCGTCCGTCTTGACGCCGTTTCGATTTCGAACTTGTCAGCTTTGATCAAATCTGTAAAGTCGCAACCACAATATAAAACATATCAGGAAAATTGTCCGCTAAATGACAGAAATTATATCAAGTATGAACAGGGAAGACGTTTCCCCCTCAACCGCCGAGGTGCTGTTCGTGGGCTTGGGGACGATGGGCCTCCCGATGGCCATAAACCTTCTGCGGGCAGGTTTTCGGGTCGCTGGCCGCGACACAAATGCAGAAGCCGTCGCGGCACTGGGCGTCCAAGGCGGCAGCGATGGGCGGACGCCGGACGCCGTGCGTCACGCGACCGTCATCGTCACGATGGTCCCCGACGACAACGCTGTGCGCAAGGTGCTGGATGGGAAAGCGGGCCTCTTGGCCGAAGCACGGCCCGGAACGCTTGTGATTGATATGAGCACCACCGCGCCCGCGACAAAAATTGCACTCGCGGGGAGCGCTGCAGAGCGGGGTATCGCGTTTATCGAGTGCCCGGTTGGCAGAACGATGGAGCACGCCATCGCGGGCACGTTGTCGCTTATGGCCGCGGGCGAAAAGGCGTTGATCGAAAAGGCACGACCCTTGCTGTCGGCCATGGGCAGCGAGTTGCACATTTGCGGCGAGGTGGGCGCTGGCTCCGCGATCAAGTTGATTAACAACGCCTTGGTGGCGTCGATAAACGCCGCGTCGATCGAGGCGCTCATCGCCGGTCGCAAGGCGAATCTCGATCTCGAAACGATCTTCAGCGTGCTGAAATCAACCATGGCGTGGAACAACGCACTCTCGACTGGGCTGCCGAAAAAAGCGTTGAGGCGCGATTTCAAGCCGGGCTTCATGACAAAGCTTCAGCACAAGGATGTGGGGCTTGCCCTGAGGATGGCGGACGACATGGGCATTTCCATGCGCCAGAGCCGCGCCGCCTACGAGATCCTTGAACGGGCGCTTGAAACAGGGTTCGGAGCAGATGACGGGTCCGGCTCGATGATGCGCGTCTGCGAAGCAGAGAGCGGCGTGTTTCTATCTCTGGAGCCGGTCGGGACCGTTGCTCCCGGAGGAACTTAGCCATGCTGGACATCGAACAATTCCTAAGAAACGACATCGTCTCCGGTGAACTGCCCTTCGGCTCTCGCCTGAGGATCGACGAACTTGCCGGCCGCTACGGCGTCAGCCACATGCCGGTCCGCGAGGCGCTGCGCGTTCTGCACGGCGAAGGACTGGTAGTCATTGAACCGAATCGCGGAGCCCGCGTGCTCACCGTTCATCGCGATTTCATCGAGGATCTCTTCGACGTCCGTACGGCGCTGGAGACGATGCTGGTGCGGCGTGCCGCGGAGCGGCGAACTGGGGATCACCTGGACAAGCTCCGCGAGGCGGAAATGCAACTTGAGGCGGCCGTCGCAGCCGGTGATTACGCCTCTGTTCCCGACGCGAACCGCAACTTCCACACCATCATTAATGACGCTGCCGGAAACCCCGGCGCGCTGATGCTGGTTGACCGCCACTGGCTGCTGCTATCCGCGCTGCTGCGTCGTTACGGCTATGGTGACGAGCGCTTTCAGCGCGTCGTGGACGATCACCAGCACATCATCCGGGCAATTGAGCGCCGTGACCCCGCGTCGGCGGCTCTCCTGATGGGTGCGCATATCGAGAAGGCGAAGCACAACCTGCTGCAACGAGCCTCAGAGAATTCCATCCCGGCCGCTCGCCACGAAGCCAAAGTTATTCAAGCAGGAGCGGATCGGCCATGACCGAGATCGCGTCGAACTCACTCAATCGCGCCAGCGTCACGCCAAGATCCGCCATAAAAATTGACTCCCGCATCGGGCCGTTGCGGAGGTGGATCAAACCCTCCGTTCTGATCGGCACCCTGTCGCTACTCACCGTCGTGGCCCTCTATTGGCTGATGGCTCTCAGGCCAGGCGTCAACGAAGCTCTGGTTCCATCTCCTCCAAAAATCGCCGCCGCCTTCATGGAGGAGATGACCAGCGGGGATCTGTGGACCAACACACTTGCCAGCTTGCAGCGTGTCATCGTCGGCTTTGCGATCGGTGCGGGTTTCGCCATCGTTCTCGGCTCCCTCGCGGGTTGGTTCCGCACATTTGGCTACGTCCTTAACCCCATCATCGATGCCATTCGTCCTATTCCTGCGCTGGCCTATATCCCGTTGGTGATCGTGTGGGTGGGCATCGGAGAACCGTCACGGATCATCATTATCGCGCTTGCGGTGTTCAAACCCTGCGTGGTGAATGCACGGGCAGGGATGCAGGAGGTGGCCCAGATTCATGTCGATGCCGCGCGCACCCTCGGCGCATCGCGATGGCGGGTCTTCACAACAGTGGCGATGCCGAGCGCAGTTCCTTATCTCATCGCAGGACTCCGGACCGGCCTTTCAACGGGTTTCCTTGCACTGGTAGCCGCCGAGCTCATTGCCGCGCCTACCGGCCTTGGCTTCATGATACAGAATGCAGGCCAGTATTTTCGCACCGACATCACGATCGTCGGAATCATTGTAATCGGAGTTCTTGGCGCCTTGCTGGATCAAGCTGCGATGCGCACTGGCCGCGCATTGACGGCCTGGAGTGAAGTGAGGCGACTGTCATGATGCACAACACCTCTATCCAGCCGGCGGCAAAGCTAGGCGTCAAAGGGCTGACCCACTACTTCACAATGGGTCAGGCCGCAGATCCACTGACGGTGCTTAAGGACATTGACCTGGATATTCCAAACGGGCGGTTCGTCAGCCTCATCGGCGAATCCGGCTGCGGAAAATCCACATTGCTTCGCATCATGGCCGGTCTCCTGACACCTTCCAAAGGTCGCGTCCTCCATGACGGCTCGCCAATCTCCGGGGTCAATCATCGGCTTGGCTTCGTCTTCCAGCAAGACGCCGTCTTTCCGTGGCTCACAGTCGAGAAAAATGTCGAGTACGGGCCAAAGGCACGCGGGGTGCCAAAAGCCGAGCGGGAGCGGCTTGTCGCCCATTGGTGCGAGTCCGTCGGGCTGTCAAATTTCCGAAAAGCCTATCCCAAACAGCTGTCGGGCGGCATGCGCAAGCGCGTCGATCTGGCTCGGGCATACGCCAATGCGCCCGACGTGCTTCTCATGGACGAGCCTTTCGCGGCGCTCGACGTCCAGACAAAAGGCATCATGCAGCAAGCGGTCTTGGACTTATGGAAAAGCACCGGGAAGACCGTGGTCTTCGTCACCCACGATTTGGAGGAGGCGGTCTTCCTCTCGGATCTCGTCGTGGTTCTGAAGAGCCGGCCCGGACGCATCCATTCGATCGTTCCGATCGAACTTGAACGGCCGCGGTCTGAACAAACGCGTCTCAGCGACGAATTCGCGGCTGCCAAGCGTAGGCTCTGGGGCGCCTTGCAAGCCGCTCGCAGCAAAGACGATTAGACACCGGAACGAGCCGGCACGTTTGAACATCTACAACAGTAACGGGAGAAAAGTATGACCGGCGATACGACCAACACCCTCACTCGTCGAACGATCCTGTGCGGCGGAGCTGCTTTGCTGGCGACTCCCCTCGCGGTCGCGTTCGCGACCGGAGCCGCAGCGCAGTCAAGGGCGGCAGCGCCTCTCACGATCGGCGTTTTGCGCGCACYGGCTGCCGGCATCATTGAGATTGGCGAGAACAAGAGCTGGTTCAAGGAGGCGAATGTGGCGCTGGAAACGGTCCTGTTCGCAGCAGCAGCTGGCCCGAAAATCATCCAGGCCTTGGGCGGCGGAAGCATCGATCTCAGCTTCGTCAATTCGACGGCGGCATTGCTGGCGCTCGCACAAGGAGCCGTGCCTCTACGGCTCATTTCGATTCCCACCGATCCGTCGCGCCTTTTCGCCTTGATCGCTGGCCCCGGCATCGAGAACGTGCAGCAACTGAAGGGCAAGCGGGTTGCTGCCACGGAGGGAACGGCCCTCCATTATTTCCTAGCACGCGTACTTGCCAAGAACGGCATGAGCTTGTCTGACATCGACTTCGTCAATCTGCCGGCGGCCGACGGCCAATCAGCTTTCGTCGCGAGGCGCGTGGATGCCATCGTGCCGTCCGTCAACGGCCGATTCTACCTGATGAATACCGACAAGGAAGCGCGGGAAATTTTTACACATGCGGATTTCACCAAGGGTCAGAACTCCGGTGAAACGTTCATCAATTATGATCTCTTCGTGACCACCGAGACGGCCCTGGAAACGAAGCGTGAGGCGCTGCGGCGGTTTCTTTCAGCCTATCACGGAAAGGCGGTGCCCTATCTTCAGAGTTCAGAGACACGCAAGCAAGCCCTTGCGGACATCACTCAATATGTCAACACTGAACAGAAGAATCCGACCGATGGGGGTATCATGACTCAGATCATCGATAACAGCGAGTTCTACGACCTTCCTACCGTCAAGAAGGTAATGACCGCGTCGACGTTCCGGGACAGTCTCGAATACCAAGTCAAATTCTTCCGGGATCTTGGTCGTATAAAGTCCACCCCCGACCTCAACAAGGCGATTGTGACTGATCTCGTGTAGCGATTGCGCAGTCGCGGATCAGCCCGGCGTTTGCCTCAACCCGATCCTCATTGGAGCCCTTCGAGATCCTATATCGCTCGTACGGGTTGGGGTTAGCTCGCGCTCTTTTGGCGGTGATGCGCGGATTGGGACCAAGCTCGCTCGGGCGAGATCCGCGCCGGCAAATTCCCACCGGCCGAGGCCAACGGTGTTCGCTACCTGATGATCCCGGTGAAATTGAAAGGTGGCGCCGAGGACGTCGTCTAACCAGCCCCCGCACAGTCATCCCGCTGAGCGCATTGGTCGGGCATACGCGCGCGCGGAAAACACCGCCACCGTGATCCAGAAGCCGCTTCTCAGCGCCATGGCCCCGACCGTCCGCATCTCGTAGGCGCCGCCCTGCAGCACATGCACGCCGAAAGCCGCGAATACAGCCAGCGTGGCAAACGCTATGATCGCTGACAAGCCGACAGCCCAAGGGCGTCGCATGACCAGGCCGATTCCGGTGATTACATAAAAGAACCCTGCCGCGAAGTTGAACCAGACGACGAACGGTACGGCATCGCCGACCGCCGCGCGCGCCTCCGGGCTTCCGAACAAGGCCTGACCGCCGGATAAAACTGTCAATCCGCCAAAAAGGACGGCAGCGGCGCCCGCGACAGCCAATCCAATGTTTTCCCGCGCGACTGTCATGTGGCCACCTTACATCAGCGTCGAGCCGACCCTCATCACAGGATGGGATCCCTCGGCTGGTATCAAAGAAGATCCGTCGAAGTTCGCGCCAAGTCCGTTCCTGCGCTAACAATCTACTGTGACAACAACGCCATGCACCAATAGGAAAGCATCTCATGGGCGATAACGCTCATATTTCTGGCGAAACGAGCCGTGGTGTCTGGCCGCGCGCCAAGGCGGGGTTACTTCTGGTCCATCGGTGGCTGGCGCTTGTTTTCGCGCCCATCTTCGTCGTCATTTTGCTCTCGGGCGCGATCCTTGCCTTCAAACCCATCGCCGATGACATGTCTGCGAGGGCCGGCCGTCCTTCGGGTGAGAGAGTCGATCTGGCAAGGCTGGTCACGGTCCTCGACAAAGCCGATCCCCAGGGGATAGCTCGGTCGGTGACCCTGAGCGGCGACAGCCGTACCGTGACCATCCGACCCGCGGGCGGTGCGGCGCCAGTCACGCTCGATCTCGCGACAGGCGAGCGGACGGAGGGCACGATACCACGACCTGATATTTTCGAGTTTGCCAAAGACTTGCACCGAACGCTGCTGACCGGCGTGGGCATTTTCGCCACTCTCGCCACATACGCGATGGTCGTGATCATTGTGCTCGGCCCGCTTCTTGCATGGCCGCGCCCGGCAAACACGCTGGCGGGCTGGCATATGGGCATTGGCTGGTTTTTGCTGCCGTTCGTCCTCCTCACGCCCATCACCGCTGTCCTGTTACTCCTCCACATCGGCGGTCCACCGCCGCCCCCGGTCTTGCCTGCGGAGAGGACGATCTCGCTCGCGCGGGCCCTCCAGCAGGCGGCAGGGCAGGTTGATCTGACGAGGTTGCGCTCGGCTCAGACTTTTCGGGGCGGCAACTGGCGCATCATCGCAGCCGGACCCGAAGGACCTCTGGCGTACGTCGTGACGACAAACCGTGTAAGCCTGCTCGCGGGCCCGGGGCTCGTGCGTGAATTGCATGAAGGCACCTGGGCCGGAGCGTGGTCTGGGCTGATCAACCTCGTCTCGGTCATTGCGCTAACGGGACTGACCGGCACAGGCACGGTCGCATGGCTGCGGCGCTGGCGTCATGGACGGCGCAGTACAGGAGATGTCGGCGCCGACATTCTCGTAACCTATGCAAGCCAAACGGGAACCGCCAGCCGCCTCGCCGAGGCGACGGCAGACGTGTTGCGAGCCGGCCGGGCGAAAGTCACGAGCAAATCGCTCGCCGGAGTCGATCCAACAACCCTCGGACATTTTCGACGAGTGCTTTTAATCGTCTCCACAACCGGAGAGGGCTACGTGCCTGAGCAAGGCCGCGCATTCGTCAGAAAACTCAGCAAAGCGAACCTGTCCGGAGTCTCCTTTTCTCTCCTCGCACTTGGGGATTCCCGCTATGCCAATTTCTGCGGCGGCGGGGAGGAGGTCCGAACTGCCCTGTTGGCCGCCGGCGCCGCCGAGTCGGTGCCGATGGTGCGCGCCGACCGCGAGCCGGAGGGCAGCTGGCGTGAGTGGCTGCAAAGGGTGAGCGCCCAACTTGGGATCGCTGCCGGCGATGTGAAATCGCCTGAACGGGATCGCGGCATTGCGCTGTCGCTCGTGGAGCGCACGCAACTCAATGATCCCGGTGACCGGGAAACGAACGAGGCGTGGAGTCTCGTGTTCGAGAGTACCTTGCCGCTCGATTACCGGCCCGGCGATCTTGTGCTGATCTCCCCTGGCGATGGAGAACCGGAACGACCCTACTCGATCGGTAGTTCGCCCCTCGAATCCAACCGGCGGCTGCTGCTAACGGTCGGCCTGAAAGTCTGGCAGGACGAGGCGGGAGGGGAGCATGTCGGCAAGGCCTCGGGCCTGCTCTGCCGCAAGCTCGTGATCGGGGATGTAATCGAGGCGAAGCTACGCCGCCACCCGACCTTCAATCCCCCGGAGGACAACCTGCCCGTCATCATGGTTGCGGCGGGATGTGGCATCGCGCCCTTTGTCGGCTTCCTCACCGAACACGCGTTGGCGCAGCGGACCTCGCCGACATGGCTTGTGTTTGGCAACCGCAAACGGGCGGCGGATTTTTTCTATCGGGATCGCCTGGAGCAATGGCTTCGCAGCGGGCAGCTCTCACGCCTGGATACCGCCTTCTCGCGGGATCCGGACGACGGTGCTTACGTGCAGGACCGGCTCGTCGAGGCCGGTGCGGAAGTGCTCGATTGGCTGAACAGGGGAGGCGTTTTCTATCTCTGCGGTCGACTCAGCACGGTCGGGGTCGGCGTAAATGCCGCTCTTACCGAGATACTTGTAAAAACCGCGAGTCTATCCGCTTTCGACGCCGAACGGCAGCTTCAGCTCTGGGAAGCGGAGGGCAAAATTCGTCGCGATGTGTACGACGACTAGCGCGGCGGCGCCGCAAGTGAGGGCGACTGTTTTCATGGATCGATGTCCCGCAAAGTCAGGACTCCCCGCTACTCGCTGGCTTGACCAGCATCCACGACGCATCCCAGTTGGAGGCTTCGGAACTGCGGCCGAGAGCGGACCTTCACAGCGGGTTCCACTTCAGACCGAGGTTCATCCCTTGTGGCCCTAAGAGATGTGAATGGCGAACACCTCATCACGTAGGGGAAAGCCCTGGCTCATCTGTTGGTCAGAGACATGGCTGCATCCCCATAGCGCTTGCCGGCAAATTTTTCCGGCGCCAGCATGTCACCGAGCGTCTTAAGCTCGTCGGACGAAAGCGCAATCTCCGCAGCGGCGACGTTCTGCTCCAGATGCGCGATCTTCCGCGCCCCGGGAATGGGCACGATGAAATCCCCCTGGTGGAGAACCCAGGCAAGCGCGAGCTGTGCAGCCGTCACGCCCTTATTTGTCGCCATTTCCTCCAGCRATTTCACGAGCGAGGCGTTGGCGGCCATGTTCTCGCGACTGAAGCGCGGGAGCGTCCGCCGGAAATCCTCGGAACCGAAATCCTCCGGTTTCTGGATCTTACCTGTCAGGAAGCCGCGGCCGAGTGGGCTGAATGGCACGAAGCCGATACCAAGTACGCGGCAGGTGTCGAGGATCTCGCCTTCCGGATCGCGGGTCCAAAGCGAGTATTCGCTCTGAAGAGCGGAAATCGGATGGACAGCATGAGCCCGGCGGATGTCGGCGGCTCCCGCTTCGGAAAGTCCGAGTGCGCGCACCTTGCCTTCCTTCACAAGGTCCGCCATCGCGCCGACGGTATCCTCGAGCGGCACCTGCGGGTCGACGCGGTGCTGATAGAGTAGGTCGATCACCTCAACCCCGAGGCGTTTCAACGACGCCTCGGCCACTTCGCGGACATGCTCCGGTCGGCTGTCGAGGCCGGACATGGCGTCCGCGCCCCTCTTGCTCGTGTCGATCCGAAAGCCGAACTTGGTGGCGATCACCACCTTGTCCCGATAGGGTTTCAGCGCCTTGCCGACCAGCATTTCGTTTTCGAACGGGCCATAGACCTCGGCGGTGTCGAAGAAGGTGACGCCAAGATCGATGGCCCGATGAAGTGTGCGGATGGACTCCTGCTCGTCTTGGCCGCCATAGGCGTGGCTCATACCCATGCAGCCGAGCCCGACTGTCGAAACGGCGAGGTGAGGACCAAGTTTGCGCGTCTTCATCAGTTAATACCTTCTGTTTCACACCATAGAGCACTACGAGGTTCCTAGGTGCGGCTCGTGAGATCAAGACCAAACCGACGCAACTGGCAGTTCCTGGGACCGCCCGGAAAAAGCCGAATGTCTGGACCTGCGGGGTGAGCGACCCCTGCACGGCCACGCCGACGGGCAGAGGTTGGCACATCCCGGAAGCCGACCGAACGTCCGCTTAGGTGCATAAGGATTTCCGGTTTGATCGATCATCCGTGACATGTAACGCCGTCCTTCGGCGGAGTAGGAAGACACGAGCCTGGCTGACCCAGTGCCGCACCAAGCTATCGGCCCGGGGATCCGAAATGCGTCGTCATTGCCCGAACTCTGGTGAACCGTCCCCGTATCATCCTGGCCGACAAGCCGGCGGCGCTCGACTCGAACGGGCGGGCATCGTCATGAACCTGCGGCGGAAGCTCGCCGTGGAACAGGAGGCAGCGATCATCGCGTCACCTATGACGAGAAGATCTTCGACCGCATTTTCCAGCTGCGGGATGGTCGGTTGGGGTGTAGCACATTCGGTTCCTCGTTGACGCAGCCCCAAACCAGACGGTTGAGCCGCCACTGTCCAAAAGTGGGGCACTGTCATCGAGCTGTTGGGACGAGAACCGTGATTGCACCTGTCCTTCCCCTCAGTGGCTCCGCACTGGCGACCCGCCACCGATCGAGTTCTCCCGCAGCTGCAATGACCGTCTCCGACGCGAGCAAGGGGCTCCCGAACTGCTTTGTCGCGTCTTCGATCCTGGCGGCGACGTTTACCGCATCACCGAGAACGGTAAACTCCAGCCGGGCATCATCACCCACCAACCCGCAATAGACCTGCCCGGTGTGGACGCCGATCCCGATACGGACGGGAGGATCGAAGCTGCGTTTCGAGTTCCACCGGTCGATCTGATGCAGCAGTTTGCGGGCACACTGGAGGGCTCGAGCGGCATCCCCCGGGCGGGGCTCAGGGACGCCGAAGATGATAAGCGCGCCGTCCCCGATGAACTTGTCGACGACACCGCCGGTTTCCCCCGCTGCCTGGAGCACCCGCCGGCGGAAAGAGGCCATGAAGACCGACAACCGCATGGGATCCATATGCTCGGCGAGCTCGGTCGAGTTCCGCATGTCGGCGAAGAGAATGCTGACCTGTTGGCGGCGTCCCTGGCGCCAGACTGCCAGCTGATCCGAGTTCACCAGGGGGGCGATTTCGGCTGGCAGGAATCGCGCAAGCTCGGCGCCGTGGGACGCCTCAGCTACGGCCCGCAGAAGCAGAGCCCGGGCCCGCCACATGACACCGCCGCGATCAGGCCCGTGAGGGTCAGCGCGCCCCCTCGGACCAGCGTCGGCACGACCGAGAAGAGATGGTCCACCTGTTGGCCGGCTCCGCTCGCCGGTCCATCCGGATCGAACCCAAGCGCGATGACGGCCACGGAAAGACCGAGCACCGACAGGAAAGTCGCCCAAACCTGCACCCATGGGCGATAGCGGACCGCGCCAAGAGACAGCACGAGTGGCACCAGCCAGATGCCCGGTATGGCAGGGAGCCAGTTGCCGCTGAGGGCGGTCGTCTCGAGCACGATATACAGCCCGAACGAGAGAACGGCCGCGTCGATGGCCGTGAAGGCGAACGCCATCCACGGCCGGAACAGGCGAGTCCAAGCGAGAGCAAAGGATGCCAACCCCACGAGGAGGAAGCCACCCAGTGCAACCGTAACGATGCGGGAAGGCTCAACGATGAGATCGGACCCGGCAGGTGCATCGAACTGGAAGGAAACCGTTATCCAGACGAGGAGAACAAGAGCCACGCCGGCTCTCAGCAGACCGATCATCTGTTCGGCTTCCAACTCGGCCTGGGTGATCAGCTTTTCGGTGAGAGAGGATGGCATCGTATCCTCCGAATCGACCCCACAGACGACTTCGGCCCAACCTTTATCTACCGAGTCGCCACTGTCATCCCTCGATGATCTCGGACGCGCTGTTGTCCGAGCGCCCGCGATCCCTTGCAGCTAGGCCACGAGGTGGTGTTGCGCTCGACTGTCACTCACGAATGCGAACCGGCTCATTCAAGAACGGCAAGTCTAATAAACCATGCAAGATCGAGAATGCCGGTGGACCGAATCCTGAGCGGTAACGCTGGTCGGGTCCCCGGCCGCCTGCGACGGCAGACCCTACCGGAGCTCAGAGTGGGGCCAAAATTGGGGCCGACAAAACCATTGATCAAAAAAAACAGTCTAATATCAATCACTTAAGAAGCGATGATGGCGGAGAGAGGGAGATTCGAACTCTCGATACGGTCGCCCGTTTACCGCATTTCGAGCGCGGCGTATCCGGATCAGCTCACAGTCGCCTTTGCAAAGTCTCGGCGGTATCACGTCCCCGCAACCATCTTTAATTGTCGACAAGCAAAAGCCGGATCCGAAAGGGTCCGGCTTTTTGCGTTTGAACTACACAACGCCAGGATGCCCGCAAGCTCGCCGCGCAGCTCGACCTTGAGCGCGCCATCCTCCGGCACCAGCCGGATCACCTCGATCAGGCTGCGGATCAGGTCGAACGCCTGGTCCTTCGTCGCGGGGTCTTCGAGCAGCTGATCGAGGTCCGAAACCTTCTGCCGATAAATCTCCGCCAGGTTCGGATGAAACAGCGGCTGGTTATCGGCGGGCACCTTCAACTCAGCTTCGAGCTCGACCTTGCGCGCCTCCAGGGCCTTGAGGTCGTCCATCAGCGAGCGTGGCGCATCATCACTGCCCAGCAGCAGATCGAGGATGCGGCGGATGCGTTTGTCGGTTCGCTGCAGTTCCTGCTCGGCGCCGGCGCGGACCGCACGCTGTTCGATGCGGCTGCGATTGACCTCCGCATGGAATTCCTCCGCAAACGCCTTGAACAGATCCGGATTCATCAGGCCGTTCTTAATGCCGTCGATGACGATCTCTTCGAAAGTCTCGCGCCGGATGGTCAGCATGTTGGTGCAGATAGCCGCACCCTTGTTGCGGGCAGCCGCGCAGCCAAAGCGGTGCTGGCCGACCTTGACGTAACCGGCACCGCAAGCGCCGCATTGCATCAGCCCCGAGAGCAGGAACTTGGGCCGGGTCTGCAGGTGGAATGGCTTTTGAGCTGAGCGAGCGTCGGGACGGGTGTCCTGCGCCATCTTCGCCTGGCGATCCTTCACTGCCTGCCACAAAGCCTCATCGATGATCCTGAGCTCCGGCACCTCACGGACCACCAGGTCATCGTCGGTGTTGGCGCGTGAGCGGCGCTTGCCGGTGTCCGGGTCCTTCATGTAGCGCAGGCGGTTCCAGACCAGCCGTCCAACATAGAGCTCGTTGTTGAGGATGCCGGTGCCGCGGGCGCGGTTGCCATTGATGGTCGAGGCGCCCCAGGCAGCATGACGGGGGCCGGGAACACCACGATCATTCAATTCAAAGGCGATCTTGCGCGGGCTTTTGCCGGCGGCGAAGTCGGCAAAGATCTGCCGGACGATTCCCGCCTCGTTCTCGTCGATGACGCGACCGCCGCGGATCGGGCTACCGTCAACCGCCATCTCACGGCGAACGCTATAGCCGAAACACAACCCCCCACCGGCGCGGCCCTTCTCGATCCGGCCCTTGAGCCCCCGACGGGTCTTGTCGTCGAGGTCCTTGAGGAACAGGGCGTTCATCGTGCCTTTAAGCCCGACATGCAGTTCGCCAATCTCGCCCTCGGCCAGCGTCACGATGCGCACACCGGCGAAGATCATCTGCTTGAACAAAGCCGCCACATGCTCCTGGTCGCGGCTGATGCGGTCGAGTGCTTCCGCCACCACCACATCGCAGCCGCCGGAGCGGGCGACCTGCAGCAGGTTCTGGTAGCCAGGGCGGAGCATGCTCGCGCCCGAGATGCCCTCGTCGATGAAGACACCGGCCAGCGTCCAACCTTCGCGAACGATCCGCTCCTTGCAGATCGCGATCTGGTCCTCGGCCGAGGACGCCGATTGCAGGTCTGACGAATAGCGAGCGTAGATGGCAGCGCGCATTGCTAAGCTCCTGGCGTAGCCCTCTCCATCGCGAATCGCGGAGGCCGATATTCTCGTCAGTTTACGTCTTGGCGTCCACGGGCGTGACGTGAGCCAGCTAGAAGCTCGATCTTGCCTTCCGGCAATGTGACGTTGCAGGTCGTTGACGCCTCAAATGAGCGGCTGCGATCCGGCGCGGCACTAGCCTTCCGACCTACCCTCTTGGCCGCGGCACCCGCTCGCGGTAGCAAAATCGCATAATGCCTCGAACCTTCCACGCCTCAGCTTGTTGAGAAACGGGTTGTGATGGATTTCAGCACCAGAGGCGAGAACGTGACGGACCGGAAGTCAGAGACCCGAAGTGTCGGGGAAACTCTGATCGCGGAAGCGCAAGCCGCACGGGTTAAAGCGCATGTTCGCGCCATCCTCTTGCGGTTGAAATCGAGCACCCGAAAACCTTCGCGGGAGACCGACTAATTCGCGGAAGTCCCTTTATGGAATTCATTGGTATAGGGCGCCGGAATGGCCCATGTGCAACCTGTAAGGTTAGCGATCGCCGACTTGTGCTTCACAGGCGTCGGCGGCTGAGTGCCTGCGCTCCCGCCTGCAAAGCGTGGGCGAATGGATGATTCCTCTCACTTCCCTTAATGACCCGGTCAACACCTTGATCGAGGACGCTCGCAGAGCCAGGGAACAACAAGCCGAGGATCAGGTCGCCGCGCATGTCCGCGCGGTCTTCTTTCGGTTGAWGGCGCGAAGCCCATTGGGAACAGCGCTGGCAGTGGGCTCGGATAGGGCATAGACTCAAGGGATCGCCGGCAGGGTGATCCCAGGCGTCGGTGACCGAGAGATCCGTGCGCTCCCGCCTATTAGGCTCGGGAGCCTCTAATGCCCCATTTTTATGATTCCTGCGCAGGGCCATTAAAGGTCTCTTTCTGCCCACAGTCGCCTGGACGATGCTGCGGCGTGAGCATATCAGGACCATTGATCAACTCAGGGTCCATGCTGACCGGCTTGGGCAGCTCGATGGCGTCGAAGCCAGGACGATGCAAGCAATCAGACAAGCGCTCGCCCATTTCGCGGCATCCGACGAGCGGCCACTGGACAAAAAGCGCTATGACTCGTGGATCGCGTAATTCCGAAAAGCGCCTTTAGCAATGCCGGATTCCAATCTGGCAGAAGGTGATTGAGGGTGAGACGCTGTGCTCCCTACAAACACGCCATGAAAACAGCAGCAGAGTATCGCCAACACGCCGGGGAGTGCCGGGTGCTCGCCCGGCAGATGCCAGAGGGGGAGCAGTGTGAGCAACTCCTGGAGATGGCCAGGACTTGGGAGAGCCTCGCCGAGATGCGGGAAGGGTTGGTCCGCAATCACCCCGAACTCAACACCGATAAAGCTCAGGTCCCCGGGGAATTGCCTTCTAAACCGTAGATCGGGAAATCGTCCGCGCAATTCGCGGAAGACCTTTACGGTCTCGGAATCGCTACCGACCGTCCATCCCGAACGAAGGCATTCCTCGGGCGTTGACCATTATCGCCAGCATGGATTTCCAGGCGTTGGCGACCGAGAGACGTGTGCTCCCGCCTGTAACAGCGGAGCACATCATGCCTCTCTATTTTTTCCATGTGACCGACGGGCAGACCTACCCTGACCATGAGGGAACTGAGCTTCCCGGGCTTGAGGCGGCGCGCCAAGAGGCCTTTGGTGTGATCGGCGACCTCCTCCGGAACAAAGCCGCCTGGAACAGCCACGACTGGCGGGTCGACGTCAGCGACGCCGCTGGACAGGCCTTGCTGACGCTTAGCTTTACCTTCACCGAGACAAGAGGCGAGGCTGCGTAATTCGCGGAATGTCTTTATCGAACTCAGGCGAAATCCTGCTATTATGTAACAGAGAAGATCCTCTTGAATAAGAGGAGGTTGCCATGGGCGCATCGATGCAGAGGCTCCGGCATCACGTCGCGCATTGCCGTTCCTAGACTTCCTCGGGAGCCGCGATCCTGTCCCCAACCCCCCGAGCGGCTAGGAGCGAGCTCATCCCCCTGTTCACCACCATCGGATTCGCCACGATGCGGCTCCATTCCTCGGGTGCGAAATTCGCGTTGCCTGCCCTGTCGACACGTCCTCCCTGGATACCGGCTCATGCCGGAGCATCGGATGGTTCCTTCGGATGACCGGGCTGGCTTGCGGCGGCGAGCGTTACTTTCGGTTCCTGATGGATTCGAGCAGCGTTCCGAGCGTCCGGCTCGCGGCGAGATTGTCCGCCTGGATATAGTAGCGCTCGGTCGTCGAGCGATGCCGATGCCCCAGCAGAGCGGGGGCTGCCTGCGCCATCTCGATGGAATTGTTGGCAAGGCTCGAGGCGGCGCAGTCGCGCAGCAGATGCGGATTGATCGACGTGCCGAAGAGGCGCCCGGTCAGCCTGGTGATGCGATCGGCAATCGATTGCGGATCGATGAGCACGCCATCCTTGCCCATCCAGAGCCTGGTGGACTCAGCCGCCTCCGGAAACAGCACCCGCACCTCCGACAGGTAACGCTCCAGCCACGGCAGGAGCATCTCAGGGACGTCGAAGGCGATCGGTTGTTTGGTCTTCGTCTCGGCGGCAGGAATGGCGATCAGCCAGTTGTGGTCGGTGCGGGTGAGATGGCGCCCCAATTCGAGACTGGCGAAGTTCTTCACCCGCAAAGGGCGGGCCGCCATCAGGGCGAGCATGAAGGCGTCGCGATAGGCGAGCGCCTGGTTGATCGTCGTGACCGGGCAGGGGAGGCTCTCGAGCTCACAGAGGGCCGCCGCGACGATCTCGGCGGTCGGCCGCATGCGCGAGCGCTTGTCCTTGCTCGGTCGGGCGGTGATCTGGATGCGGTTGCAGACATCCTGCAGCCAGCGCCAGTTTTGCTCGGGGACCATCGCCTGCAGCATCACCTTGAGACCGACCAGCATCGACAGGCGGGTGATCGGCGCGACCAGGGTTGTGAGATGCCGGTGGTACGCCCGCACGGCCTCGCGGGTGACCCGATCGGCCGGCGCAGTGTCGGCATTGAGGGCGCCCGTCCAGGCGAGATAACCCAGCCAGCGAGCATAGTGCTTGATATTGGTCTGCCGGGTTCGGACCGCCCAATGGGCCGCGCCACCGCCGGGGTCGAAGAGGTCGCCGGCAATGAGGGCCGCACGCCAGAGCGCCTGATCGGCCGGGGGCCATTCATCGAGCGGCAGGGCCCGGCGGATCGGATCGACGATGCCCATCACGCAGTCTCTCCGCGCGTGCGCTTGCCTTGGCGGTTACGATCGTGGGGGCGGAGGTTCTCGATGTCCGCCTTGGTGTCCGTCAGGAGACGATCGAGGTGGCGGCCGGCGGCCTTCGACTCGGTACCGAGGTAATGCGCCATGGTGGTGTCGAGGCTGGTATGGCCGAGCACCCGCGAGACCGACAGATAAGCGCCGGGATCGCGTTCGACGGCAATCTTGGCGATCGCATGCCGGAACAGGTGGACGTTCATGTCGAGGCCCGCCCGATCGCGGATCGCCTCGCAGATCGCCTTCGCCATGGACGTCTGGGAGCGCGCCGGACGGCCGTCACCCGGAAACAGGCACGGACCGTTCGAGCCCGGCAACAGCGGACGGTGATGGTCGATAAAACGGCGAAGCAGCGCCGTGACCTCAGGATTGAGGTCGTGCTCGAGCGCCCGATCGCCCTTCGTCCGCTCCGCCGGCACGAACAGAATGCAGCGGCCATTGGCGGTGAAGCGGAAATCCGCGAGTTCGAGCGTTCGCAACGTCGTGATCCGCAGACCGCAATAGATCAGGATCGCGACCGCCACCGCCCGCTCCATGCCTTTTGCTTTCCGGAACGGATTGGTCTGCGACAATGCCCATGCCTCTTCCCGTTCGGGAAAGCGCATGAGTCTTGCGACATTCGCCGGGTCGTCGAACTGGGCGAGCCTCCGGCGATTGCGATCGGTCATCTGATGGCGCTTGCCGGCATCGAGCCGCTTGCAGATCGCCTCCAGCTGCGCCAGCGTCGCCTCCTCGAACCGGCAATGGTTCTTGCCGATTAGCCGGAGATTGCGAGCCATGTTGTGGATGCGCTGGGTCTTTCCCCCACTGCGATCATG
>NZ_JBFUHH010000072.1:0-23358 GCF_056402495.1 Microvirga sp. P4_A5
ACGATGGGCAAGGAACGATGGGCAAGGAAAAGTTTCAGCGGAATAAGCCGCACTGCAATATCGGGACGATTGGCCACGTTGACCATGGCAAGACGTCTTTGACGGCGGCGATCACGAAGGTTCTGGCGGAGTCTGGCGGCGCGACGTTTACGGCGTATGACCAGATCGACAAGGCTCCGGAAGAGAAGGCGCGCGGGATCACGATCTCGACGTCGCACGTGGAATACGAGACGGCGAACCGTCACTACGCGCACGTGGATTGCCCCGGTCACGCGGATTATGTGAAGAACATGATCACGGGTGCGGCGCAGATGGACGGCGCGATCCTGGTTGTGTCGTCGGCTGACGGCCCGATGCCGCAGACGCGCGAGCACATCCTGTTGGCGCGCCAGGTCGGCGTTCCGGCGCTGGTGGTGTTCATGAACAAGGTCGACATGGTCGACGACGCGGAGCTTCTGGAGCTGGTCGAACTCGAGGTTCGCGAGCTTCTGTCGAAGTACGAATTCCCGGGCGACGACATCCCGATCGTGAAGGGCTCGGCTCTTTGCGCGCTGGAAGACCGTTCGCCGGAGATCGGCCGCGATGCGGTTTTGAAACTGATGGCTGAGGTGGATGCGTATATCCCGCAGCCGGAGCGTCCGATCGACCTTCCGTTCCTGATGCCGATCGAGGACGTGTTCTCGATTTCGGGTCGCGGCACGGTGGTGACGGGTCGCGTCGAGCGCGGCATCGTGAAGGTCGGCGAGGAAGTCGAGATCGTGGGCCTGAAGGACACGGTCAAGACGACGGTGACCGGCGTCGAGATGTTCCGCAAGCTGCTCGACCAGGGCCAGGCGGGCGACAACGTGGGCGTTCTGCTTCGTGGTACGAAGCGCGAGGACGTGGAGCGCGGTCAGGTTCTGTGCAAGCCCGGTTCGATCAAGCCGCACACGAAGTTCAAGGCCGAGGCCTACATCCTGACCAAGGAGGAGGGTGGCCGTCATACGCCGTTCTTCACCAACTACCGTCCGCAATTCTACTTCCGGACGACGGACGTGACGGGCGTGGTGACGTTGCCTGAAGGCACCGAGATGGTGATGCCGGGCGACAACATCTCCATGGACGTTCAGCTGATCGTGCCGATCGCCATGGAAGAGAAGCTGCGCTTCGCCATCCGCGAAGGCGGCCGCACCGTCGGTGCAGGCGTCGTCGCGCAGGTCATGGATTAATTGCGCTTATACCCTTGAGGTCATTGAAGGGTTCAACGGCCGTCCTGCAACGTGATTGCGCGTCAAGGCTCAGGCGTTCCTCTACGGCGGAGAGCTTCGTTGCCCGGCAAATCAGCGCCGGTAGTGAGTTCGCTGTGTACTGCGCCGCAGGCCTCGTGGTGACAGCCGAGCCCTTCATGATAGCGTCAGCGCATGTTGCCCGATCCAAGATGGCTAGATGTCGTCAAGTGGCCCCTCAGGTTTACGATCCCGATTGCGATCGCAAGCTCGGCCCTGCTTGGCCTGATGCTGACATGCATTTTTGACTTAGGGCCGCTCGGACCCTTCACCCTTCCGGTTCTGGTTATTGTTACGGTGTTGACCGGCACTCAAGTCGTCTTCGGATCGATCTATGAGCTTCTGTCGCCGTGGCGTGAAGGGCGGAAGGCGGCTCTCCTATCCGTCCGTCGCGCTGTTCGGCAGCACGAGGTCGAGGCCCAAGTTGCTGCAAATCGGGCCGAGATAATCGCAATGCTGGATCACCTTTCAGCACGAGAACTCGATCGCGTGACTAAATGCCTGAAGGAGGGATCGCCCTCATTCTACGCCTATTCGCAGGCGCCAGAGATTGCCTTGCTCATGGCGAAACGGATGGTTTGGACGCCGGGCGGCTCCCATCATCAGGATCACTACCCATTCTCGTTTCACGCCTGGTTGTGGGAGGTGCTGATCGCCCGCCATGAGGAACTTTTCCAAAGGGATGACGCCTACAAGCGGGCTGAAAAAGAGCGCGAAGAGGAAGAGCGACGGAAACGGCGAGGCCGAGGGTTTTAGGAGAGGTACCCGGCGCCCAATGCGCCGGGGGTTTTTGTTGATTTTCCCTGTGGGTTTAGGATTGCCCACGGTAACTTATGGCACTATACGGACAGCGTTCCGTGGAACGCGGGGACGTAAGTGTTTGGGAGCGCGCGATATGCCGTGCCCCTCCACTCCTGCCAGCGGATCGACAAAGCGGGCGTTTTGCGTTAGTGAAACGCCCCGAAGCAGGGTTTACAGGCGGCGCGAGGCTCGTAAAACGGCTTCGCGCCCCTTCAATTTGGGCCTGACGGTCCTGGGGCATGGTGCCGAAACGCGTCCGGCGGTTTGGCGGACGGCATCATGCTCCGGGTGATTGGAATCGATCACGTTTGATGTGTCTGGGCCATCCGGTCGAGGCTCGTCGTGATCCAGGAGAGGACGTTTGCATTCGCTTTTCCGGCGATGCGAACGCAGTGCGATGGCGAAGACGAACCCGTTCGATTTTTTGACGCAGGTGCGTTCCGAAGCCGCGAAGGTCACCTGGCCGACGCGCAAGGAAACCATGATCACCACCGCGATGGTGTTCGTGATGGTCGTGCTTGCGAGCATCTTCTTCCTCGTGGTCGATCAGGCGGTCGGCTGGGGGGTCCGTTCGATCCTCCTCGGTTTTGGCGGTTAAGGGGTGGATGTGATGACGAAGCGTTGGTACATCGTCCACGCCTATTCGAATTTCGAGAACAAGGTCGCCCAGTCGATTCGCGACCAAGCGGCCCAGCGCGGGCTGGAAGACAAGTTTGAAGAAGTGATGGTGCCGACCGAGAAGGTCGTCGAGGTGCGCCGCGGCCGCAAGGTCGATACGGAACGCAAGTTCTTTCCCGGCTACGTGCTGGTGAAATGCGACCTGACGGACGAGGTCTACCACCTGATCAAGAACACCCCGAAGGTCACGGGCTTCCTGGGCGCCGACAAGGCGAAGCCGGTGCCGATCCCGGACCGGGAAGCCGAGCGCATCAAGGGCCAGGTCGCCGAGGGCGTCGATCATCCCAAGCCTTCGGTCAGCTTCGAGGTCGGCGAGCAGGTCCGCGTCTCGGACGGGCCGTTCGCATCGTTCAACGGCACCGTCGAGGAAGTCGACGAGGGCCGCGCGCGCCTCAAGGTCGCGGTATCCATCTTCGGCCGGGCGACCCCGGTCGAGCTCGAATACGGTCAGGTCGAAAAGCTCTGATCGTCGGCGAGTGGCGAATTGCGAGTGGCGAATGGCAGGCTAAGGCCCCATTCCCCGTTCGCTTCTCACCATTCGCTTTTCACCCGCGGGAGGTCTGCCCGGTCGCCATCCGGGAGTTCCAGGCTGCACCGCGACCTTTCAATACCATGTCGACCGGTTGGCGCCGGGAGGCTGGTCCATTGGAGAGACTCCCATGGCAAAGAAAATCTCGGGCTACGTTAAGCTCCAAGTCCCGGCAGGCGCGGCGAACCCGTCCCCGCCGATCGGCCCCGCTCTCGGTCAGCGCGGTCTGAACATCATGGAATTCTGCAAGGCCTTCAACGCGAAGACCGCGCAGATCGAAAAGGGCACCCCGATCCCGGTGATCATCACCGCCTATCAGGACCGCTCCTTCACCTTCGAGATGAAGCAGCCGCCGGTTTCCTTCTTCCTCAAGAAGGCCGCGAACCTCCAGAAGGGCTCGCAGACCCCCGGCAAGGGCAACAAGGCTGGCAGCGTGACCCGCGACCAGATCCGTGAGATCGCCGAGAAGAAGATGGCCGATCTGAACTGCGACAGCGTCGACGCCGCCATGGCCATGATCGAGGGCTCCGCCCGTTCGATGGGCCTGGAAGTGGCAGCGTAAAGGAGGGCATGATGGCAACCAATGAAGGCAAGCGCATCCGCGCAGCCCGCGAGGGCATCGAGCCCACCAAGCTCTACGGCATCGAAGATGCGGTCAAGCTGATCAAGGAACGCGCCAAGGCGAAGTTCGACGAGACGGTCGAAGTCTCGATGAATCTCGGCGTCGATCCCCGTCACGCCGACCAGATGGTCCGTGGCGTCTGCAACCTGCCGAACGGCTCCGGCCGGACGGTTCGCGTGGCCGTGTTCGCTCGCGGACCCAAGGCCGATGAGGCCAAGGCCGCTGGCGCGGACGTGGTGGGCGCGGAGGATCTGTTCGAGATCGTGAACGGCGGCAAGATCGACTTCGATCGCTGCATCGCGACCCCCGACATGATGCCTCTCGTCGGCCGCCTCGGTAAGGTGCTCGGCCCGCGCGGCATGATGCCGAACCCGAAGGTCGGAACCGTCACCATGGACGTCAAGTCCGCGGTCGAAGCCGCCAAGGGCGGCGCGGTCGAGTTCCGGGTCGAGAAGGCCGGCATCGTCCATGCCGGCATCGGCAAGGCGTCGTTCGACGATGCCAAGCTGATCGAGAACATCAAGGCTTTCGCCGACGCGGTTTCGAAGGCGAAGCCTGCCGGCGCCAAGGGCACCTACATCCAGCGCGTGGCGGTCTCCTCCACCATGGGCCCAGGCGTCAAGGTCGAGCCGTCGAGCGTTCTGGCGAGCTAAAATCCCGTCGAGTTAGGAAAAGCCCGGCTTCCTCAAGCCGGGCTTTTTCTCGTCGGGGAAGGTGCAGGCCGCGGTGCTCTTGAAAGCCGCAAGGCGGATCACCACCTCACCATCCTGTTTTTCAGCTTCCCTTGCGCAATGTCATGGAAAAGCCATGCAATTGCCTCTTGGCTTTTCGGGCGTAAGGGCTTAAAGACTCGCGTTGAGATTCCAACATAGGCCGAAGTTTCGCGTCCGCGCGAGCTTTTGGCTGCCAATCCGCTCCGGTGACGGAGCGGTGACAAGCCGGAAAAGCCAAGGGGCAACCTTTGGCATGTTCCGGCTATGTCCTGTCCGAGACTGCAGGCGCTGGCATGTCCAGCTTAATCCTTGAAGGAAAACGTCCTCAAAGGGCCAGCATAGACGGGGAAGCCGTTATTTCTGTCTGCCAACGCAGACGAAGAAGATCGGTTCGAACCATCTCACCCTATCGCGTCCGAAAGGGCGCTCATTGGGGGACAGGGCTTGCGAGAGCGTCGCTTGAGACGCCACGGACGCAAGTTCGGGGCGCGCTTCAGGCGACAGGTGCAACCGGCGGATTTATCCGCCAACCGGAGAGAGCCCAGTGGAAAGAGCAGCAAAAAGCGAGCTCGTCTCGACGCTCAACGACGTGTTCAACAACACGAACGTGGTCGTCGTCGCCCACTATGCTGGCCTGACGGTCGCCGACATGCAGAACCTGCGCGCGCAGATGAAGCAGGCCGGCGCCACCGTGAAGGTCGCGAAGAACCGCCTCGCCAAAATCGCTCTCGAAGGCACGGACGTCGCGTCCATTTCGGGCCTGTTAAAAGGCCCGACCCTGCTCGCTTATTCAAGCGATCCGGTCGCGGCGCCCAAGGTCGCAGTCAATTTCGCCAAGGCTAACGAAAAGCTCGTGATCCTCGGCGGCGCAATGGGCTCGACCTCCCTGAACGTGGACGGAGTGAAGGCGCTTGCCGTTCTTCCGTCCCTCGACGAACTGCGCGCCAAGCTGGTCGGCCTCATCCAGGCTCCGGCTACCAAGGTTGCTCAGGTCGTCAACGCACCGGCGGCGAAGCTCGCCCGTGTGTTCGGGGCCTATGCCAAGACAGGCGAAGCGGCGTGAGGCCGTAACCTCAATCATCAATCGTTCGAACCGAACTTAAGGACACAAAACTATGGCTGATCTTGCCAAGCTTGTTGACGATCTCTCGTCGCTGACCGTTCTCGAGGCCGCTGAGCTCGCGAAGCTCCTCGAAGAGAAGTGGGGCGTTTCCGCTGCCGCGGCTGTGGCCGTTGCAGCTGCTCCGGGCGCCGCTGCCGCGGCGGTCGAAGAGCAGACCGAGTTCACTGTCGTGCTGGCRGCCGCCGGCGACAAGAAGATCGAAGTCATTAAGGAAGTCCGCGCCATTACCGGCCTGGGCCTCAAGGAAGCCAAGGACCTCGTCGAAGGTGCGCCCAAGCCCGTCAAGGAAGGCGTCACCAAGGACGAAGCCGAGAAGATCAAGGCGACCCTCGAGAAGGTCGGCGCCAAGGTCGAACTCAAGTGATTTTCGCGGCTTCGGCCGCGATGTCATCCCGGTGCAAGCCGGGGCTTTAACAACACGCGGTCCCAGGCAGTTTTGCCTGGGGCCGTTGTGTCGTCGCTGAGGCAAAACAGCCCCGGGCGACGAAGCCGCGACCCTCGCGGTCCTGATTATTTTTCGTGGTAGCTGGCGGCGCAAACGTCGCTGGGCGGCTGATCGAGCATCCCCGGGATCTCACATTCCCGGATTTCATCCCAGACGAGCGGGATGCTCGATCAGCCGTAGATGAGGAACGAGGTCCAGATGGCCAACACACTGATCGGCCGGAAGCGCATTCGCAAGTTCTTCGGAAAAATCAAGGAAGTGGCCGAGATGCCGAACCTCATCGAGGTTCAGAAGGCATCCTACGACCAGTTCCTGATGGTCGAAGAAGCAAAGGGTGGCCGGCCGGAAGAGGGATTGCAAGCTGTCTTCAAGTCGGTGTTTCCGATCTCGGACTTCTCGAACACGGCCTTGCTCGAATTCGTCAAGTACACGTTCGAGCCGCCGAAATACGACGTCGATGAGTGCCGCCAGCGCGGCATGACGTTCTCTGCACCCCTCAAGGTGACGTTGCGCCTGATCGTATTCGATGTGGACCCGGATACCGGCGCCCGCTCGGTCAAGGACATCAAGGAGCAGGACGTCTACATGGGCGACATGCCGCTCATGACCGATAACGGCACGTTCATCGTCAACGGCACCGAGCGCGTCATCGTCTCGCAGATGCACCGTTCGCCGGGCGTGTTCTTCGATCACGACAAGGGCAAGACCCACTCGTCGGGCAAGCTTCTGTTCGCCGCGCGCATCATTCCGTATCGCGGCTCGTGGCTCGATATCGAATTCGACGCCAAGGACATCGTGTATGCGCGCATCGACCGGAAGCGGAAGCTTCCGGTGACGACGCTGCTTTACGCGCTCGGCCTCGACGGCGAAGAGATCCTCAACACCTTCTACAACAAGGTGATCTACAAGCGCACGAAGACCGGCTGGACCGTTCCGTTCGATGCCGAGCGCATGAAGGGCTTCAAGGCGACCGTCGATCTGATCGACGCGAAGACCGGCGAAGTCGTCCTCGAAGCGGGCAAGAAACTGACCGTGCGCACCGCGCGCCAGCTCGCCGAGAAGGGCCTCAAGAACCTGCGCGCCACCGACGAGGATCTGTACGGCCAGTATATCGGCCAGGATCTCGTCAATGCGAGCACCGGTGAAATCTATGCCGAAGCCGGCGAAGAGATCACCGAGAAGCTCCTCGCGGGCCTCGGAGAAGCCGGACTGAGCGAAATCCCGGTTCTCGATATCGACCACGTCACCGTCGGTCCGTATGTCCGCAACACGCTCGCCATCGACAAGGCCTCGGGCCGCGAGAGCGCGCTGTTCGACATCTACCGGGTCATGCGTCCCGGCGAGCCGCCGATTCTCGAAACCGCCGAGAACATGTTCAACTCGCTGTTCTTCGATGCCGAGCGCTACGATCTCTCGGCCGTCGGCCGCGTGAAGATGAACATGCGCCTCGATCTCGATGCGGAAGACACCGTGCGCACCCTGCGCCGCGAGGACATCCTCGCGGTGGCGAAGGCGCTCGTCGATCTGCGCGACGGCAAGGGTGAAATCGACGACATCGACCACCTCGGCAACCGCCGTGTCCGTTCGGTCGGCGAATTGATGGAGAATCAATATCGCCTCGGCCTGCTCCGCATGGAGCGCGCCATCAAGGAGCGCATGTCGTCGGTCGATATCGACACCGTCATGCCGCAGGACCTGATCAACGCGAAGCCCGCGGCTGCCGCCGTGCGCGAATTCTTCGGCTCGTCGCAGCTGTCGCAGTTCATGGACCAGACCAACCCGCTCTCCGAAGTGACGCACAAGCGTCGTCTTTCGGCGCTTGGCCCGGGCGGTCTGACCCGCGAGCGCGCCGGCTTCGAAGTGCGCGACGTGCACCCGACCCATTACGGCCGCATCTGCCCGATCGAGACGCCGGAAGGCCCGAATATCGGTCTGATCAACTCCCTGGCGACTTTCGCGCGCGTCAACAAGTACGGCTTCATCGAGACGCCGTTCCGCCGCGTGAAGGACTCGAAGGTGACGATGGACGTCATCTACCTGTCGGCCATGGAAGAGGCGAAGTACAACGTCGCCCAGGCGAACTCGGTGATGAATGCCAAGGGCATCCTGACGGACGACCTCGTGGTCTGCCGCCGCGCCGGCGACAACATCGTGGTCTCGCCGGATCGCGTCGATCTCATGGACGTGTCGCCCAAGCAGCTCGTCTCGGTGGCCGCGGCCCTCATCCCGTTCCTCGAGAACGACGATGCGAACCGCGCGCTCATGGGTTCGAACATGCAGCGTCAGGCCGTGCCGCTCGTGCAGGCCGACGCGCCGTTCGTCGGCACCGGCATGGAAGCGGTCGTGGCCCGCGACTCGGGTGCCGCCATCGCGGCGCGACGGGCCGGTGTGGTCGATCAGGTCGATGCGACCCGTATCGTTATCCGCGCGACGGAAGAAACGGACCCGACGAAAGCCGGCGTCGATATCTACCGCCTGCAGAAGTTCCAGCGTTCGAACCAGTCGACCTGCATCACACAGAAGCCGCTCATCCGCGCCGGTGACGTGGTCCGCAAGGGCGACATCATCGCCGACGGTCCGTCGACGGAACTCGGTGAGCTGGCGCTCGGCCGCAACGTGCTCGTCGCGTTCATGCCCTGGAATGGCTACAACTTCGAGGACTCGATCCTGCTCTCCGAGCGGATCGTGAAGGACGACGTGTTCACGTCGATCCATATCGAAGAATTCGAAGTGATGGCCCGCGATACCAAGCTCGGTCCCGAGGAAATCACGCGCGATATTCCGAACGTTTCGGAAGAAGCACTGAAGAACTTGGACGAAGCCGGCATCGTCTATATCGGCGCCGAGGTTCATGCGGGCGACATCCTCGTCGGCAAGATCACGCCGAAGGGCGAAAGCCCGATGACGCCGGAAGAGAAGCTTCTGCGCGCCATCTTCGGCGAGAAGGCCTCGGACGTTCGCGACACCAGCTTGCGCGTTCCGCCCGGCGTGACCGGCACGATCGTGGAAGTGCGCGTGTTCAACCGTCACGGCGTCGACAAGGACGAGCGCGCCCAGGCAATCGAGCGCGAAGAGATCGAACGTCTGGCGAAAGACCGCGACGACGAGCAGGCGATCCTGGACCGCAACACCTATGCGCGTCTGGCCGAGATCCTGAACGGGCAGACGGCGGTCGCAGGCCCGAAGGGCTTCAAGAAGGACACCAAGGTGTCGCGCGAGCTCCTCGCCGAGTATCCGCGTTCGCAATGGTGGCAATTCGCCGTCGACAACGACGCGATGATGACCGAGATCGAGGCCATCCAGAAGCAATACGACGAGTCGARGAAGCGTCTCGAACAGCGATTCCTCGACAAGGTCGAGAAGCTGCAGCGCGGCGACGAGCTTCCTCCCGGCGTCATGAAGATGGTCAAGGTCTTCGTCGCCGTGAAGCGCAAGATCCAGCCGGGCGACAAGATGGCCGGCCGTCACGGCAACAAGGGCGTCGTGTCGCGCATCGTCGCGATCGAAGACATGCCGTTCCTCGAAGACGGCACGCATGCGGACATCGTGCTGAACCCGCTCGGCGTGCCGAGCCGCATGAATGTCGGACAGATCCTCGAGACCCATCTCGGGTGGGCTGCCGCCGGTCTCGGCAAGCAGGTCGCGACAGCGGTCGACGCTTACCTGAAGTCGGGCCAGTCGAAGGGCCTGCGCGATCAGCTCGTGTCGATCTACGGCAACATGCCGGAAATCGATGAGGCATCCGATCAGGAGCTGGCCGAACTCGGCCACAACTTGCGCCGCGGCGTTCCTTTCGCAACTCCCGTCTTCGACGGCGCGAAGGAATCCGACATTGAGTTCATGCTGCAGAAGGCGGGTCTCGATCCGTCCGGTCAGGTGACCCTCTATGACGGCCGCACCGGCGAGCCTTTCGACCGCAAGGTGACCGTCGGCTACATCTACATGCTGAAGCTGCACCACCTGGTGGACGACAAGATCCACGCGCGTTCGATCGGTCCGTACAGCCTCGTCACCCAGCAGCCGCTGGGAGGAAAGGCGCAGTTCGGCGGCCAGCGCTTCGGCGAGATGGAAGTGTGGGCGCTCGAAGCTTACGGCGCGGCCTACACGCTGCAGGAAATGCTCACCGTCAAGTCGGACGACGTGGCGGGTCGGACCAAGGTCTACGAGGCCATCGTGCGCGGCGACGACACGTTCGAGTCGGGCATTCCGGAGAGCTTCAACGTTCTCGTGAAGGAAATGCGCTCGCTCGGCCTCAACGTCGAGCTGACGAATTCCAAGAAGGCCGCCAACGAGACGGAGCAACTGCCCCCGTCCGAGGCTGCCGAGTAATCAACATCGTCATCCCCGGGCTTCGTCCCGGGGGTCTCGACCCCGAGAGGCTAACACCCTCTCAGACCAAGAGATGGCCGGATTATTCTATCCGGCCATGACACCTTCGAGGTTTTAGGAGCTGGCGATGAATCAAGAGGTCATGAATCTTTTCAACCAAACGGCGGCGCCGCAGAGCTTCGATCAGATCAAGATCTCGATCGCGAGCCCTGAGAAGATTCTGTCCTGGTCTTATGGCGAAATCAAAAAGCCCGAGACCATCAATTACCGTACTTTCAAGCCCGAGCGCGACGGCTTGTTCTGTGCGCGTATTTTTGGACCCATCAAGGACTACGAATGCTTGTGCGGCAAGTACAAGCGGATGAAATACAAGGGCGTGATCTGCGAGAAGTGCGGCGTCGAGGTGACGCTTGCGCGCGTTCGGCGCGATCGCATGGGCCATATCGAGCTCGCAGCCCCCGTTGCGCATATCTGGTTCCTCAAGTCGCTGCCGAGCCGCATCGGTCTTCTGCTCGACATGACGCTGAAAGATCTCGAGCGCATCCTCTACTTCGAATCCTACATCGTGGTGGATGCGGGTCTCTCGCCGCTGAAAGACCGCCAGCTCCTGTCCGAAGAGGAATACATCCGCGCTCAGGACGAGTTCGGTGAGGATTCGTTCACGGCCATGATCGGCGCGGAGGCCATCCGTCGCATTCTGCAGGAACTCGACCTGGAGAAGGTGGCGGCGGATACTCGCGAGGAGATCGCCACGACGACTTCGGAGCTGAAGCCCAAGAAGCTTCTCAAGCGCCTGAAGATCATCGAAGCCTTCCTGATGTCGGGCAACAAGCCCGAGTGGATGATCCTGACGGTCGTTCCGGTGATCCCGCCGGATCTTCGCCCGCTCGTTCCGCTCGATGGCGGCCGCTTCGCCACGTCGGACCTGAACGATCTCTACCGCCGCGTCATCAACCGCAACAACCGCCTGAAGCGGCTGATCGAACTGCGCGCGCCCGACATCATCATCCGCAACGAAAAGCGCATGCTGCAGGAGGCCGTCGACGCCCTGTTCGACAACGGCCGCCGCGGCCGCGTCATCACGGGCGCCAACAAGCGTCCGCTGAAGTCGCTCGCCGATATGCTCAAGGGCAAGCAGGGCCGGTTCCGCCAGAACCTGCTCGGCAAGCGCGTCGACTATTCTGGACGTTCGGTCATCGTCGTGGGTCCGGAGCTCAAGCTCCATCAATGCGGCCTGCCGAAGAAGATGGCGCTCGAACTCTTCAAGCCGTTCATCTACGCCAAGCTCGATGCGCGCGGCCTGTCCGCTACCGTCAAGCAGGCCAAGAAGCTCGTCGAAAAGGAGAAGCCGGAGGTCTGGGATATCCTGGACGAAGTCATCCGCGAGCATCCGGTCCTGCTCAATCGCGCTCCCACGCTTCACCGTCTGGGCATCCAGGCGTTCGAGCCCACCCTCATCGAGGGCAAGGCGATCCAGCTGCATCCGCTCGTCTGCGCCGCGTTCAACGCGGATTTCGACGGCGACCAGATGGCGGTTCACGTGCCGCTCTCGCTCGAGGCGCAGCTCGAAGCCCGCGTCCTCATGATGTCGACGAACAACATCCTGCACCCGGCGAACGGTCAGCCGATCATCGTGCCGTCGCAGGACATCGTTCTGGGCCTGTACTATCTCTCCATCGTCTCCGACGGCGAGCCCGGCCAGGGCAAGGCGTTCTCCGACATGGGCGAGATCGAGCACGCCCTGCACGAGAAGGTCATCACGCTCCACACCAAGATCCGCTATCGCTGGGAAGGTCTGGGCGAGGACGGCAAGCACGTGTCGAAGATCGTCGAGACGACGGCCGGCCGCGTGATGCTGTCCAAGCTCGTGCCGTCCCACCCGGCGCTGCCCTTCGACGTCGTGAACAAGCTCATGACCAAGAAGGAAATCTCCAACATGATCGATGCCGTCTATCGGCATTGCGGTCAGAAGGAGTCGGTCATCTTCTGCGATCGCATCATGAAGCTCGGGTTCTACAACGCGTTCAAGGCCGGCATCTCGTTCGGCAAGGACGACATGGTGATCCCCGAGAACAAGTGGGAGATCGTCGACGAGACCCGCGCGCTCGCCAAGGATTACGAGCAGCAATACCAGGACGGCCTGATCACTCAGGGCGAGAAGTACAACAAGGTCGTGGACGCCTGGGCGAAATGCTCGGATCGTCTTGCGGGCGAGATGATGAATCGCATCTCGGCGGTCCATAAGGACAAGGACGGCCGCGATAAGCCGGTCAACTCGATCTACATGATGTCGCATTCCGGTGCGCGTGGTTCGCCGGCCCAGATGAAGCAGCTCGCTGCGATGCGCGGCCTCATGGCCAAGCCTTCGGGCGAGATCATCGAGACGCCGATCATCTCGAACTTCAAGGAAGGCCTCGACGTTCTCGAGTACTTCAACTCCACCCACGGCGCCCGTAAGGGTCTGGCCGACACGGCGCTCAAGACGGCGAATTCGGGCTATCTGACCCGTCGTCTCGTAGACGTCGCTCAGGACGCGGTCATCCGTGAGGACGATTGCGGAACCGAGCGCGGCATCCGCATGCGCGCCATCGTCGATGCCGGGCAGGTGGTTGCTTCCTTGGGTTCGCGCATTCTCGGCCGCTCCACGGCCGAGGACCTCGTGAACATCGACGGCGTGGTGATCGTGCCGAAAGGCACGATGATCGAGGAGCAGCATCTCGAGGCCATCACGGCCGCGGGCATTCAGGAAGTGAAGATCCGTTCGGTTCTCGTCTGCGAGTCCAAGAACGGCGTCTGCGCCACCTGCTACGGCCGCGACCTTGCTCGCGGTACGCCCGTCAACCACGGCGAGGCTGTCGGCGTCATCGCCGCGCAGTCGATCGGCGAGCCGGGCACGCAGCTCACCATGCGCACCTTCCACATCGGCGGTGCGGCGCAGATCGCGGATTCGTCGTTCTTCGAGTCGAATTTCGAGGGCACGATCAGCTTCCGCAACAAGAACGTCGCGAAGAACTCGGATGGCGATCTGATCGTCATGGGCCGCAACGTGGCGGTGGTCATCACCGGTCCGGACGGGTCGGAGCGGTCGGTTCACCGGCTGCAATACGGCTCCCGTCTCAAGGTCGATGAGGGCGACACCATCAAGCGCGGCCAGCGCATCGCCGAATGGGATCCCTATACCCGACCCATCCTCACCGAAGTCGACGGTGTGGTGGGCTACGAGGATCTCGTCGACGGCGCGTCGATGATCGAGACGATGGACGAGTCGACCGGCATCGCCAAGCGCGTGGTCATCGACTGGCGTTCGTCCGCCCGTACGGCGGACCTGCGCCCGGCGGTCATCATCGAGGGCAAGAACGGCAAGATCGCCAAGGTCGCACGCGGCGGCGACGCCCGTTACCTCCTGGCGGTCGACGCGATCCTCGCGGCCGATCCGGGCTCGAAGGTGAAGGCCGGCGACGTCATCGCCCGTGTCTCCACCGAGAGCGCCAAGACCCGCGACATCACGGGCGGTCTGCCGCGCGTGGCGGAGCTGTTCGAAGCGCGGCGTCCGAAGGATGCGGCCATCATCGCGGAGAAGTCCGGCACGATTCAGTTCGGCCGCGACTACAAGAACAAGCGTCGCCTGACGCTGACCCCGCACGATGGCTCGGAGCCGGTCGAGTACCTGATCCCGAAGGGCAAGCACATCCACTTGCAGGACGGGGACGTGGTGGAACTGGGCGACTTCATCGTGGACGGCAATCCGGCTCYGCACGACATCCTTGCGATCAAGGGCGTCGAGGAACTGGCCGCCTACCTGGTGAACGAGATCCAGGAGGTCTATCGACTCCAGGGCGTGTTGATCAACGACAAGCACATCGAGGTGATCGTCCGGCAGATGCTGCAGAAGGTGGAAATCACCGATGGCGGCGACACCGAACTGATGACCGGCGAGCAGGTCGACCGGCTCGAGATGGAAGAGATCAACGAGCGCATGGTCGCCGAGAAGAAGAAGCCCGCCGTCGGCGTGCCGGTTCTCCTGGGCATCACCAAGGCGTCGCTCCAGACCCGCTCGTTCATCTCGGCGGCGTCTTTCCAGGAGACCACCCGCGTCCTCACGGAGGCGGCGGTCAACGGCAAGGTCGATACGCTGGAGGGCCTCAAGGAGAACGTCATCGTCGGCAGCCTCATCCCGGCCGGCACCGGCGCCATGAACGCCCAGGTCAAGGCCGTGGCGGCTCACCGCGACCAGCTGATCCTTCAGCAGAAGCGAGCCGAGTCGAACGCCCAGATGAGCGAGCTGCCGCCCGCGGCGGAATGAGCGGTTCGTTCTGACCCAAGCAAGAGAAAGGCCGCCTCAGGGCGGCCTTTTTTGTTGTCCGGGCCCGCGGCCGCCCACGGGTGCCTGAACCATATTCAGCGGGCCGAGCTTGGCGTTATTGCAACTATAATATAACAATACTACAGAGGAGTTTCCATAGGATAATTTCCTATGCCCTGAACACGCTCTGCCCGAGGACCTGTCATGACCCAAACCGTATCGCTAGTCGGCACTGAAACTGTGGTTGTGGCAGGCGGCACTTTCTCGGGCGGGTATCCGGGTTATCCGAAAATCTCGGCCTTCCCGGGTGCGCCGGGCGGTTACGTTGCGGTCTGGGATTTGCAGGACGGCGGCGGGCAAATAGATATCTTTATCCAGAAGTTCACGGCTGCCGGCGTCGCAATCGGCGCGCCCGTGAAAGTCAATTCGACGCTCGTCGCCGATCAGGTGAACCCCAGTGTCGTAGCGCTGGCCGACGGACGCTATGTGGTCGTCTGGGAGGGCGTCGGCCCCGACGGCGCGAGCGGACTGGACCAGAACGGCGTGTATCTGAGGATCTACAATGCCGATGGGACGACGAGCGGCCCCGATCAGCCCGTGAACGGCACGGTTGCCGGAATTCAGCAATCGGCATCGATCGCGGCTTTGGCGGATGGCGGCTGGGTCGTGACCTGGGACGTGGCCAATGGCGATGTGGTGCAGCAGCGTTACAGCGCCGCCGGTGCAAAGGTCGGTGCTGAGCAAGTCGTCAACACCACGATTGCCGGCATCCAGTTGAACGCCGAAGTCACGGCAATCGGCGGCTCGTCCCCCGGTTGGCTCGTCACCTGGCACGGGAATGGAACGACTCCGGACAACGTGGACACGATCGGTGTCTACCAACAACGCTACTCGCTCGGCGGCGCGAAGATGGGAAGCGAGATCCTCGTCAATTCGAGCACGACCAGCGCCCAGGACAATGCGGTGGTGACGGCGATCCCCGGCGGTGGCTGGATCGTCGTCTGGCGGGATCAAAACTCCGGTCATAGGGGCTGCTTCCAGCAGGTTTTCGACAATTACGGCAACAAGGTCGGGGGCGAGACGCAGGTCAGCTCCGCCTTGACCGCCACCGTCATCGGCGATCCGTCCGTGACGATGCTGTCCGGCGGGCGCTGGGTGGTCACATGGTCGGCGCTGCTCACCTCACCGATCACCCAGAACGACGTCTACCAGCAGGTGTTCAACGCAGACGGGACGAAGAACGGCACCGAGATGCTTGTGCACGCGCCATCGTCGAACATCCAGAACCCGCCCAGCGTCGTGGCGCTGGCGGACGGCGACTGGATCGTCATGTGGCAGGGTGCTGGTTCCGGGGCGAACGCCACGATCGCCAGCGGCGTTTTTCAGCAACGCTTTCATCTCGACAACGTCGCTCCCGAATCGATCACGCTCGCCGGCGCAACGGCGGTCACCTATTCCGGTGTGCTGGGTGGCAATTTCGATTTCGGTCAGCTGTCGGCGATCGACCCGAACGGCGACACGGTCTTGAGCTATCAAATCGTCGACGGTGCCGGAAATCCGACGACGAGTTCGCGGGTCGAGATCACCGGCGATGCCGCGTCCGGCTATCACATCGCCCTGAAAGCCGGCGTGACACTCGATTCGAGCAACCCGCAAGGGCGGAACTTCAGCTTCAACATCATGGCGACCGACCAGGGCGGGGCGCATTCCGCCGTTCAGACGATCAGCTTCACCGGCAGCACCGGCTCGGGCACCCCCGCGGCGGTCAAGGTCGGCGGAGCCGCCGCGCTGACCGTCACAGAGCTCGGCGTCGCCGGTCGCGATATCGGCCTCCTGTCCGCGGTGGACCCGGACGGTGTATCCGCGCTCGCTTACACCGTTGTCGATCAGAATGGGAACACGCTCTCGAACTCACCGTTCGAAGTAGTCGCGGGGGATGCCGCCGGCTCATTCAAACTGAAGCTCAAGAATGGCGTGATGCTGGACCGCGAGGCTTACAGCAATGGTGGATTCGTGCTGTATTTACGTGTCACGGATGCTGGTGGCCATACCAGCTTCGAGCCCATCACCGTGACGGTTGGCAACGTCGTCGAGGCGCCGACCGCAGTCACGATGTTCGGCGGCACGAGCTTTGCGTTCGTCGAGAATGACGCGGGTCTCGTCATCGTCAACCTCGCCACGGTCGGCGGGGACATCGGGACCTACATCTACACGCTCCTGCCGACGGCTGCCGAGGGCAACACCAATCCCGACGCCGCCGCGTTGGCGCAGCTTTTCGAGATCGACGGCACCAACATCCGGAAAATCGCCTCTCTCGATCGGGAGGCGTACCACAACGGGACATTCACGTTCATCATCCGCGCCGAGATTCCCGGTATCGCGGGAACGGCCTTCGACCAGGTCATCACCATCGATGTCACGGACGAAAACGAAGCTCCGACCGCACTCACGATCACCGGCGGAACGGTGGCAGACGACGCCGATATCGGCGACGTCGTCGCATCCTTCGGCACCACCGATCCGGACTTCAACGACAGTCACGCCTACATGATCGTTGCCAATCTCGCCGGCGATCCTCTGCCCGGAGGGCATGCCTTCTTCGCGATTGGCACAGGGGCGGATGCCGACAAGATCATCTTGAAGGCGTCGCTTGCCGGCGCCACGGCCGCCGATCTGCAGCAGTTCATCCGCACAACAGATGCCGGCGGCCTGTCCAGGGTCGAGCCGCTCACCGTCACGGTTACGGAGGCGAACGCAGCGCCGACCGCGGTGCTGGTCGCGATCGGAACCGATGCACCCACGACATTCATCGCCATCGCCGAGAACGGCACTGCCGGGCGCGACATCGGTATTCTGTCGACCACGGACGCCGATGCGGGGCAGACGCATACCTATCGGCTGGTCGATGCGCATGGAGACCCCCATGCCCATTTCAGCTTCGAGATCGTCGAGACAGCCGAGGGCAGCGGCATCTTCATGCTGAAGCTCGGGAACGGCGTCACGCTCAACCGTGAGGACCATAATGGCGGCATCTACGGGATCCGCATCGAGGTCACGGATTCCGGCAATCCCGCGAAAAGCTTCATTCAGGATATCGGAATCGACATTACCAACGTGGTCGAAGCCCCAACATTGGTGCTGGTTGCCGGTGAGACCACGCTTGCTCTGAGGGAGAATGCGACGCCCATCGCCGATTTCGGCGGCATCGCTGTCGACGGGGGCGATCAGGGCTTCTACACCTTCTCGCTCATCTCCACCGCCGGAGAGGGCAACACAAATCCGGATGCGGCTGCTTTGGCGCAGCTCTTCGCGATCAGCAACGGGACGAACCTCCGGCAAACGGCATTCCTGATTCACGAGGATTATACGAACGGCACGTTCACCTTCAAGATCCGGGCCGAACTCGCAGGCGTGCCTGGCACGGCCTTCGATCAGGTCATCACCGTGAACGTCGCGAACGAGAACGAAGCGCCGACCGCCATCGATTTCGGCACGGCCGGGGGCGTGACGGCCACGTTGGTGAAAACAGCCTCTACAGATAGTCCAATCGGCACGCTGCGCACGCTCGACCCGGACGCCGGCGATACGTATTCCTATACCATCGTGATCGGCAACAACGACAGCACGGAGGTTGCGGCGGGCGGTCCGTTCAAGATCGGCGCCGGTGGCAAGCTCCTGGTGGACAACGCCGCCGCCCTTGCGGCCCTTGCCGGAACGCAGACGACCCTTTGGATCAGGGCGACGGATGCGGGCAATCTGAGCACTTGGCAGGAATTCACCATCAACCTGACGGACAACGTGGCGCCAACCGACATCGTGGTGACACGCGGCACGGTTACGGAGAACGCGGGTATCGGTGCGGAGGCGGCAACGCTTGCCACCACCGACCAGGCAGGTGACACTCACCACACCTATGCCCTCGTCGCGGATGAGTTTGGCGATCCGCTGCCCGTGGGCGGGCACGCACTTTTCGAGATCCGGACAGGCGACAACAAGATCCTGCTGAAGGCCGGCCTGAGCGACGCTGATGTTGGCAGCTATGACGTGTGGGTCAGGACGACCGACGACGGGGGCCTTTCTTATATCGAGAAAGTGACGATTACGGTCGCGAACGTTGAGGAAACTCCAGCCGAGCTGAGGTTCTCCGCCGCGCCGGTTGCCGAACTTGCCGCGCAAGGCACCGTGGTCGGCTCCCTGACTACGATCGATCCGGACCCGTCTGGTGGCTATACCTACGCGTTGTTGGACGATGCCGGCGGTCGTTTCGCCATCCAGGGCGAAAGGGTCGTGGTGCAGAACGGTTTCCGGCTCGATTATGAGCAGGCGGCTTCCCATGCGATCAAGGTGCGCGTTACCGACTCCTCCGGCCTGACTCTCGACAGGACCTTCACTATCGCGGTCAAGGATGTGAACCCCGAGATAACGTTGGGATCGGCGGCTGCGGATCAGTTCGTAGGCGGCGCTGGCGCGGACCGGCTTGGCGGCGGTGCTGGCGACGATTGCCTCAACGGTCGGGCGGGAATTGACATTCTGACCGGTGGCGGAGGCCGGGACACCTTCATATTCGACATCGCGCCCGTGAAAAGGGGCAAGCCGGACATCATCACCGATTTCAGCGCCAAGGACGATTCCATCTGGTTTGACGATGCATTCTACAAGGCGGGCAAGGGCACGCTTGCCAAGCCCGGCAAAGTCAAGAAGGGAATCTTCGCCTTCGATAAGGCCAAGGGCAGCGACGACCGTTTCGTCTATCACAAGAAGACCGGCATCCTTGCCTATGACAAGGACGGCTCGGGCAAGGCAGCTGAGGTCGCCATCGTCAAGCTCAAGCCTAACGCTACTCTCACGCACGCGGATTTGTTCCTTATTTAGGGTGGCAGGCCGGCCGACGATACTCTAGGAACAAATACATATTCTCTGCCTTAGAGGGTGGATCTTGGCGGCTTTCTCAGGTTCTGCGGGGGAAGCAGTCGATACGAGTTGACTTTTGGCGACTCGGGAGCTAGAGAGACCGGACTTTCCGACGGGCCGTAGGTTTTTGCGAGTCGAAACGACCAGTTTCGACGGAGGCGACCTAAACGCCGTCGAGTTCAACCTTGACTGACAGACGTCAGATATGGGGCACGATTGCGGTTCGCCGTAATCCTCTGCAGGCACCGCGCTAAGGGCTTCATTGGCCAATGGCGCGGCTTCGTTTTGTGCAGGCTTTCGGGTTTGCCGGGGCGTCCGCAATGGCGCACCACCGTTGAAGACACGCAAGGCCACTTTGGGTGGCGAGTGAAAGAGGGCAGAGGATGCCAACGATCAGTCAGCTGATCCGCAAGCCGCGGACGGCGCAAAAGAGCCGGAATAAGGTTCCCGCGCTTGAGGCCTGCCCGCAGAAGCGGGGCGTGTGCACGCGCGTTTACACGACCACGCCGAAGAAGCCGAACTCGGCGCTTCGTAAGGTCGCCAAGGTTCGTTTGACCAATGGCTTTGAAGTCATCGGTTATATCCCGGGTGAGGGCCACAACCTTCAAGAGCACTCCGTGGTGATGATCCGCGGCGGCCGCGTGAAGGACCTTCCGGGCGTCCGTTATCACATCATCCGCGGTGTCCTCGACACGCAGGGTGTGAAAAATCGTAAGCAGCGTCGTTCGAAGTACGGCGCGAAGCGGCCGAAGTAAGCCGCCAAACTTTATTTGAAGGTCGGAGCCAGCTCATGTCCCGCCGCCACAGCGCTGAAAAGCGCGAGATTATTCCGGACGCCAAGTTCGGCGATATCGTCGTCACCAAGTTCATGAATTCGATCATGTACGACGGCAAGAAGTCCGCTGCCGAAGGCATCGTTTACGGTGCGTTCGACATCATCGAGGGGCGCGCCAAGGCGAACCCGCTCGAGGTGTTCAAGCAGGCCCTCGACAACGTCGCTCCGGCGATCGAAGTTCGCTCCCGCCGCGTCGGCGGTGCGACCTATCAGGTCCCGGTCGAAGTCCGCATGGAGCGCCGTCAGGCGCTGGCGATCCGCTGGATCATCCAGGCGGCTCGCGGTCGTAACGACAAGACCATGGTCGATCGCCTTTCGGCCGAACTGCTCGACGCTTCCAACAACCGCGGCAATGCGGTCAAGAAGCGCGAAGACACCCACCGGATGGCGGAAGCCAACCGCGCCTTCTCGCATTACCGCTGGTAACGGCAGGACTTGAGGAACTAAGCGATGCCCCGCACGCATGCGATTCAGGACTACCGTAACTTCGGCATCATGGCCCACATTGATGCCGGCAAGACGACGACGACCGAGCGTATTCTTTATTACACCGGCAAGTCGCACAAGATCGGTGAAGTCCACGAAGGCGCTGCCACCATGGACTGGATGGAGCAGGAGCAGGAGCGTGGCATCACGATCACCTCCGCTGCGACCACCTGTTTCTGGCACGACAAGCGCCTGAACATCATCGACACCCCCGGCCACGTGGATTTCACCATCGAGGTCGAGCGTTCGCTGCGCGTCCTCGACGGCGCCGTCTGCGTCCTCGACGGCAACCAGGGCGTCGAGCCCCAGACCGAGACCGTCTGGCGCCAGGCCGACAAGTACGACGTGCCGCGCATCGTGTTCGTCAACAAGATGGACAAGACCGGCGCGGACTTTTTCAAGTGCGTGGCCGACATCATCGACCGCGTCGCCGGCAAGCCCGTTTGCCTTCAGCTCCCGGTCGGCGCTGAAAGCGATTTCCGCGGCGTCATCGACCTCGTCAAGATGAAGGCCCTGATCTGGTCCGGCGAGTCCCTCGGGGCGAGCTTCGATGAGGTCGAGATTCCGGCCGAGCTCAAGGATCAGGCGCTCGAATATCGCAGCAAGCTCATCGAAGCGGCTGTCGAGATGGACGACGACGCCATGGTGGCCTACCTGGACGGCCAGGAGCCGGATGATGCGACCCTGCGTCGCCTCGTTCGCACGGCCGTGCAGCGCCGCGCCTTCCATCCGGTTTTCTGCGGTTCGGCCTTCAAGAACAAAGGCATTCAGCCCCTGCTCGACGCCGTCGTCGATTTCCTGCCGTCGCCGGCGGATCGCGAAGGCATCGAAGGTCTGGACTTCAAGACCGAAGAGCCGATCCTGCGTCGTCCGACCGACGAAGATCCCTTCTCCATGCTCGCTTTCAAGATCATGGACGATCCCTTCGTCGGCACGATCACCTTCTGCCGCGTCTATTCGGGCAAGGTCGAGACAGGCGCTTCGCTCCTCAACTCGACCCGTGACAAAAAAGAGCGCGTCGGCCGCATGCTTCTGATGCATGCGAATAATCGCGAAGACATCAAGGAAGCCTTTGCGGGTGACATCGTCGCTCTCGCGGGTCTCAAGGATGTCCGCACCGGTGACACGCTTTGCGATCCGTTGAAGGCCGTGATCCTCGAGAAGATGGAGTTCCCCGAACCCGTCATCGAGATCGCCATCGAGCCGAAGTCGAAGGCCGACCAGGAAAAGCTGGGTCTGGCTCTCGCCAAGCTCGCCGCGGAGGATCCGTCCTTCCGCGTCTCGACCGACCAGGAATCCGGCCAGACTATCCTCAAGGGCATGGGCGAGCTTCACCTCGACATCAAGGTCGACATTCTTCGTCGCACCTACAAGGTCGATGCGAATATCGGCGCTCCGCAGGTGGCCTACCGCGAGACGATCACGAAGAAGACCGAGATCGACTACACCCACAAGAAGCAGACCGGCGGTACCGGTCAGTTCGCTCGCGTGAAGCTGGTCATCCAGCCGAACGAGCAGGGTGCGGGCTTCTCCTTCGACTCCAAGGTGGTCGGTGGTTCGGTCCCGCGGGAATACATCCCCGGCGTGGAAAAGGGCCTCCAGTCGGTCATCGGCGCGGGCGTGATTGCCGGCTTCCCGGTGGTGGACGTCAAGGTCGAGCTGATCGACGGTGCGTTCCACGAAGTCGACTCGTCGGCACTCGCCTTCGAAATCGCTTCTCGTGCGGCGCTTCGCGAAGGTCTCCAGAAGGGCGGTTCCGTTCTTCTCGAGCCCGTCATGAAGGTCGAGGTCGTGACGCCTGAAGATTACACCGGTTCCGTGATCGGTGACTTGAATTCACGTCGTGGCCAGATCCAGGGCCAGGACATGCGCGGCAACGCGGTCGTCATCAACGCGATGGTGCCGCTGGCCAACATGTTCGGTTACGTGAACACCCTGCGTGGCATGAGCCAGGGCCGGGCTAACTACACGATGCAGTTCGACCACTACGAACAAGTGCCGTCGAACGTGGCTGCCGAGGTTCAGGCGAAGTACGCCTGAACCCACTCACAGCGAATGTTTTTGGAATAAAGGAACGGGTGCCACGATGGGCAAGGAAAAGTTTCAGCGGAATAAGCCGCACTGCAATATCGGGACGATTGGCCACGTTGACCATGGCAAGACGTCTTTGACGGCGGCGATCACGAAGGTTCTGGCGGAGTCTGGCGGCGCGACGTTTACGGCGTATGACCAGATCGACAAGGCTCCGGAAGAGAAGGCGCGCGGGATCACGATCTCGACGTCGCACGTGGAATACGAGACGGCGAACCGTCACTACG
>NZ_JBFUHH010000073.1:0-22520 GCF_056402495.1 Microvirga sp. P4_A5
GTAGCCGTCTTCGATGATCTTATCGGACAGAACCACGTTGCCACGAAGGACGAGATCGAAATCGCTCATTGGGTATCACCTGTTCGTTTCGTTGTGGCCGGCACTACCGGCGTCTTTCGTGCGAGCATAGCGACAGCCGCCCGCAACGCGTTATGCTTATTGGGACGTGGCGTATAACCGCGTGTTATTGTTTGTCGGCTACCCGGCCGAGTGCGTACGAGGTCAAATCAAGGCCCAGGGCCTTCTCCACCAAAGGATAGACGCTCGGGTCTGTCACGCTTGCGCTCAAGGGAATGAGATCCTTCCGAACGCGCAAGACGAAAAGCTCCATCCCCTCGCGGACCTGCCCCACACTTATAGGGCGACCACCGGCGTCCAGCGTTGTAATAACGTCCGGATAGCTGGCCATGCGGCCGCCATCGAGATCCGTCACCGCCATGTATTCGTTCATCACGTGCAGGATCGACGCATCCCTGCCCGTCCCGACCTGAATTGTTCCGATGTCGAACGCTTCGACGGTATATTGCACGGCTTTCGAAACGACGATCCCTCGACCGATAAGCGAGCCCCCGGTCTCGTCGCAGATGGCGTCGAGAACCGCGGCGCCGCCTTTCGGCGTCGCAGCGAGGATGCGCTCGCCCAAGGCCAGCGCCATGGAGATGCCCCCCAGCGCCGCATGTTTGCGCACGTAGGATGCCGGGACAGGGTTGCGGCATGACGCGATGAAGCCGCCCGACATATCGGAAGCGGTGCGCAGAATGGGCGACACCTTCGCGGTTGCACCCCGGACGACCAGTTCGATGTAGCGATTCTGCGAGCGATTCCCGCCCGCAGCGGTTTGGATGGTCGCAACCGGGCTGTCGGCGAGGCCGATCGAACCCATGTCCCCGGTGGGATGGGCACGGATATCGCCAACGGCGTCGATCACCTTTGTTCCCAAGATGGCCCCCGGCAGCCACGCGTTCAATGTACTCGACATGCCGTTCTGCCCGATGATCAGGCCGTAGACTTTTTTGCCGAGGGCCTGCTCGAGCAATTCCACGGCGCGCACGTAGTCGACACCGCGCATTTCCCATTCGGTGGTACCGGCCGGCGCGCCGATCGCCGCGGCGGTGGCGATGATCGCGTCATCTGGAACCTCATCCAACGAAACAAGTTCCGGCTGACCCGCGAGGACCGCAGCTGTGCCAAGCATCCGGSCGTGGTCTGGCCATCCACCGCCACCTGCGGCGAAAATCGAGCCTCCGGCAACCGCTGCCTCGACATCCTTGATGGTCAGAATCCGCGCCATGGCCAGCTCCGCACTTATTGTCCCATGTCGACCATAGAGATTATGGCTGCTGCCGAGATATGCTATTTGCTGGGGCTACCATAACAAGGTGTTATCTTGATGCGGTTCAATTTGCGGCAGATCGAGGTGTTCCGAGCCGTGATGGTAACGGGTTCGATCAGCGGAGCCGCGCGCTTGCTGTCCGTATCCCAACCGGCCATCAGCCGCCTGCTGGCCTATACTGAAGATCGCCTCGGCCTGACGCTCTTCGAGCGGGTGAAAGGTCGCGTTCATCCCACTCCGGAGGCGCGGCGCCTCTTCTCAGAGGTCGACCAGGTTCACCAGGGGGTGCTGCGGGTCAATGAACTTGCACAGGAGCTGCGTGAGCGAGGGACCGGTGCGCTGCATGTGGTGGCAAGCCCGAGCGTCGGGCAAGCTTTGGTTCCCGAAGCAATCGGCCGGTTTCGTGAGCGGTTTACGGACGTGCGGGTCGAACTCGAAATTCTCACGATCCACGATCTCATTGCCCGAGTGGGTGGCAACCGAGTCGATCTGGGCGTTTCCGTGCTGCCGGTCGACGAGCCGACGATTTCGTGCGTGCCGATCATGGAGGGCGAACTCCGTGTGATCTGTCCGCGCGACCATCCCCTGGCGGCGCTATCGGTGGTCAAACCGACCGATCTCGCTCCTTTCCCACTGATCGGCTACGGACCCCAAACGCCATACGGCCTTCAGGTCGAGCGCGCATTGGGCGTCGGAATTCATCAAATCCGAATCAACACCATCGTTCGGTTCACGCCCATCGCGTGCGCGATGGTTCAGGCGGGAGCAGGGGTCGCGGTCGTCGACGAGTTCGTGCTCCGGGGAGCCACGTGGCCGAGCATCGTCTCCCGACCGCTTGAGCCCCATACCCCCATGCGCGCTCATCTCTTGACGTCGCGGCTCGAACCGCTGTCGCGAATGGCGCAGGCTTTCGTCGCCATGATGCGCGAACTGCCGCCTCCCCATGTCCCTGCCCAAGAGGAACACCCAGCGACTTAACGTCATGTTATGCCCGGGCCACAACAAGTAATAGGCAGCTAATGGATTTCACCTGTTAGGGTGAAGATCGGACACCCTCCGTTCGCTCAACAATAAAGGGAACTAAGCTATGAGGTTTTTGCCGATCAAGGCCGCCCGCGCTGCTGTTCAGGGATTCGCCGTCGCCGCTTTGCTGTCCTACCCGGCCCTCGCCCAGGATGCCGACCATCCAGCCGGCGAAAAATTGAAAGTTGCGTGCGACCTGGGCTTTGCCCCCTTCTGCTTCAAGACGGCCGCAGGCGAAGTTACTGGCTTTACTTATGATTTCGCCGACGCCATCGCCAAGAAACTCGGCCGTCCCGGGGTTGAGGTGACGGACGCGAACTTCTCGGCGATTTTTGCCGGCTTGTTCTCAAAGCGCTACGAGATGATCCCGGCACCGACGAACATCACGAGCGAACGTGCCGCCCAGATGCTCTTCAGCGAGCCCTACATGCCAACGGGCCTTGGGTTTCTGGTCAAGAAAGGGGGCACGATTGCCAATCTCGAGGACCTCAAGGGCAAGCCTCTGACCGTCAACAATGGCAGCATCTCGGATAAGTGGCTGACGGACAACGAAGCCAAGTATGGTTTCACGATCCAGCGTTACAACAAGAACGCCGATGCGGTTCAGGCAGTGATGATCGGCCGCGCCTTCGCCAACGTCGCCGACGTGCCGGTCTCGCGCTATGTGGCGACCCAGACCCCGACCGCGGAAGTCGCCTATGTGCTCGATAGCGGCCGTAATTTCGGCATTGCCTTCCGGAAGGAAGATACGGCCTTCCGCGCCAAGGTCGAAGAAGCCGTCGAATGCCTCAAGACCGACGGCACGCTCGCTAAAATCCACGAGAAGTGGTTCGGCGTGAAGCCGGATGCCGCATCCTCTACCAGCAAGGTGTTTCCCGGCACGGGCGCTCCTGATTTCGAAGGCTACGACGCAACCGAGCGCAAGGCCGCGTGCAAATGAGAGCGGGCGAGCGGGAGCGCGGCGCTCGGGAGGATAGCGTCGTTATCCGAGGCCTGGGAAAGACTTTCGGTTCGGTTCAGGTCCTTCGAAACGTCAACCTCGACGTCAAGAAGGGCGAAGCCGTCGTGATCGTTGGCTCGTCCGGGTCGGGGAAGAGCACCTGCTTGCGTTGCATCAATCGTCTCGAGGAGCCGACGGAGGGTCACATCTTCGTCGGCGGCCACGAGGTGACAGGCAAGGGCGTCGATCTCAACGCTCTGCGCCGCCGCATCGGGATGGTCTTCCAGAGCATCAACCTCTATCCACACAGGACAGCACTCGGCAACGTGACCCTGGCCTTGCGCAAGGTGGCCGGGCTGTCCAAGGCCGAGGCGGATGAGAAGGGCCGTCGGCACCTGGAGCTTGTCGGCCTCGCACAGAAGGCCGATTCCTATCCCGGGCAGCTCTCCGGGGGTCAGCAACAACGGGTTGGGATCGCCCGCGCCATGGCGCTCGAACCGGACGTGATCCTGTTCGACGAACCGACCTCGGCCCTTGACCCCGAATTGGTCGGGGAGGTGCTCAACGTGATGGTGCGGACCAAAGAACTTGGCATGACCATGATAGTCGTGACGCATGAGATGCAGTTCGCACGCGAGGTTGCCGATCGCGTCGTGTTCATGGATCACGGCGTCGTGCTGGCAGAAGGGACTCCAGAAGAGATCCTCGTCTCGCCTGAGCATCCGCGAATTCGTGAGTTCTTGACGCGCACGAAGAGCTGATGATCCGATGGAACAGATCATCAGGTATTTCTTCGATTTTTCACTGATGTCGGCCTATTGGCCGGATATCATCAAAGGCTTTCTGATTACCATTCAGATGTCGATTCTCACGGTGGTGATCGGCATCCCGCTCGGATTGTTGATCGCGGTTGCGCGGCTCTACGGCATCAAGCCGCTCAATCTTCTGATCATTTTCTACATCGACTTCTTTCGATCAATCCCCCAGCTCGTGCTGATCGTACTGGCTTATTTCGCCCTCCCCTATTTCGGCCTCGTGCTCGAGCCGATTACCGCAACCGTGATGGCGCTCGCGATCGTTCTGTCGGCCTTCGCGGAGGAAATCTTCTGGGCCGGCATCAACTCGGTGGCCAAGGGGCAATGGGAAGCAGGGCGCTCGACCGGCCTCAACTTCACACAGACGCTGGCTTATATCATCCTGCCGCAGGTTATCCGCATGTCGATTCCACCGCTGACCAATCGGGCAATCGGGATCAGCAAGGGAACCACGTTGGGGTCCGTCGTTGCGGTCCCAGAACTTCTGAACGTCACCTCCAGTATCCAGTCGAACGTGGCCAATCCGACGGCGCTCACCGTCGGCGCTCTTCTTTTTCTGGTCCTCTTTTTGCCCTTCGTGCGGTTCACGCGTTGGTTGGAGCGGGTCTATGCGCATCCGAGATAATGATGAGTGATTTTCTCGCCACTTTCTTCAACTGGGATGTGTTGCTGCAGGTCTGGCCTTTGCTACTGCAGGGGCTCTGGATGACCCTCGGCCTGGCTGCCATCGCGGTTCCGCTCTCCATCGTACTGGGTGTCGCCATCGCCATGGCGCAAGATTCGCGCAGCAAGCTGCTACGCTTCCTCCTTGTCTCCTATGTCGACACGATGCGAGCCATCCCGCCCCTGGTATTACTCATCTTTATCTTCTTTGGGCTGCCGTTTCTTGGGGTGAAGCTTGGGGAGTTCTCGGCAGCGGTGCTTGCCTTGACTCTCAATGGATCGAGCTATTTCGCCGAAATCTTTCGCGCGGGTCTCGAATCTGTGCCGAGGGGGCAGCGTGAGGCCGCCCGCTCCACGGGGCTAAGCTGGGCGCAAAGCATGGCGTATGTCGTCGTGCCGCAAGGTACTCGAAACGTTCTGCCCGATCTCGTGAGCAACACCGTGGAACTCGTCAAACAGACATCCATCGCCTCGGCGGTGGCGCTACAGGAATTGCTGAGATCAGCTCAGCTCGCGCAGGGCCTGCTCTACAACCCGACCCCGCTTGTCGCGGCGGCCATCGTCTATTTCATCATGTTCTGGCCTTTTGTCCGGCTCGTGTCCCGCATGCAAAACAAGGCTGTGGCTCATTCGTAGGCGCTATCGTCCCGTGGCCGTCAGACAGGTCACGCAACGCCGAAACATCGCGACACCTCGTTAGAATTGAGCCGAAGGAATTTCCATGAGCCTCGAACCATTCGATATTGTTGTCCGCAACGGTCGTGGCGTGACGCCGCGAGGAATTGAAGAGACGGACGTGGGGATCAGGGACGGTCGCATCGCGGCGATTGGCCCCGACTTGAAGTCGGCGGGCGAAGTAATCGACGCGCGGGGATTGTTGGTTCTACCCGGTGGCGTCGACGCCCATTGCCACATCGACCAGTTGGTTTCGAGCGGCGCCCGGACGGCGGATGATTTCGAAAGCGCTAGCGTTTCGGCCGCGTTTGGTGGGACGACCACATTGATCTCGTTCGCGGCACAACATCGTGGGCAGAGCCTGCGCGGTGTCGTCGAGGATTACAAAAAACGGGCACACGGGAAATCGGTTGTCGATTACGGGTTCCATCTGATTGTGACCGATGCCACGGAGCAGACACTCGCGCGTGACCTGCCGGCGCTCGTCAACGAGGGCTTCACCTCGGTCAAGATCTATCTGACGTACGACGCCTTGCGCCTCGACGATCGCGCGGCACTCGATGTGCTCACGGCAATTCGACGGGAAGGCGCGATGCCCCTGATCCATGCCGAGAGCCACGACTTGATCGCCTGGTTCACGGATCGGCTCCTGCAATCCGGACACAGCCAGATCCACCATCTGGCGGATGCGCGCCCATCCCTGGCAGAACGGGACGCGGTGCATCACGCAGTGTCTCTCGCCGAATTGGTGAACGTCCCGATCCTGCTCGTGCATATGTCGAGCGGCGATGCCATCGAGCAGGTGCGTTGGGCGAAAAGCCGCGGGATGCCGGTCTATGCCGAAACATGCCCCCAATATCTGGTTCTCACAGCCGAATCCCTCAAGCAGCCGGCCTTCGAGGCTGCCAAATTCTGCTGCAGCCCCCCGCTTCGTGACAAGACGAGCCAGGATGCCGTCTGGTCGGCGCTCGCTGATGGAACCCTGTCGATCCTCTCTTCCGACCATTCCGCCTTCGACATGGAAGGGCCCGACGGCAAGTTGAGAGATGGACCCGAGAGTGCGTTCAACCGCGTGCAATACGGTTTGCCCGGTTTGGAAGCGCGCCTTCCGCTGATTTTCTCCGAAGGGGTCGTCGGAGGCCGCCTGTCTCTCGAACGATTTGTCGAGGTGACCGCGACGGAGCCCGCACGCCTTTACGGCCTCGGTGGGCGAAAGGGCGTGATCGCCGTGGGCGCCGATGCGGATATAGCGCTGTGGGACCCCAAGCGACGCATGACGATTTCTGCCGACACCCTGCACGACGGGCTTGGCTGGACCCCTTACGAGGGTCGCGTTGTCACGGGAATGCCGGTCACCACCTTGGTGCGAGGCACCGTCATCTGCCGCGATGGCGAACGTCTGGGATCGACCGGGCACGGCCAACTCCTCGCCCGGGATAGACCCGAGACATCGAAACCGACGTCGCCGCCGCGGACCGGCTTCGATGTGGTCAGCAATCGCTTTGTCTGCGAAAGACTCGGTGGTTGAAGGCGATGAATGCGGGAGATCAGCCGCCCGGTTCTCCCGGCAAGGCCGTGCCGGTCACGCGCGCGTAAATCCGCGCCAACGAGGCGTCGTCATCCCGGCCCATGCCCGCGCCTGATGCCATCAGGAACATCTGCAACGCGGCCGCCGTGACCGGAACCGGGAATTTCGCGGCACGCGCCATGTCCTGGATAATACCCAAATCCTTCACGAAAATGTCCACGGCGCTGCGAGGCGTGTAATCGCCGTCGAGCATGTGCGGGACGCGGTTTTCGAACATCCACGAATTGCCGGCCGAAGCCGTGATGACCTCGTAGACCTTGCGGATATCGAGGCCCTGCCGGGCTGCAAACGCAATGGCTTCGCTGGCCGCGGCGATATGAACGCCGGCGAGCATCTGGTTGATCATCTTGAAGGCTGCGCCGGCCCCCGCCTCATCGCCGAGTTCATAGACCTTCGCGGCCAGGGCATCGAGCGTGGCTCGCGCTTTTGCGAAAGCAGCCGGGCTACCGGAGGCCAGTATCGTCAAAGCGCCTTCGGCGGCGCGGACGGAACCGCCGCTGATGGGTGCGTCGAGATAGTGGCGCCCGGTTTGTTCGAGCTTCGCGGCAAGATCGCGTGCATTTTGAGGATCCATGGTCGCAGACGAGACGAAGACTGCACCCTTCGGGAGTGCTTCGGCTACGCTCTCGGGCCCGAACAGAATAGCCTCGGTCTGCGCCGCGTTCACAACCACTGAGACCACCACCTCCGCGTCGCGGGCCGCCTCGGCCGGGCTCCGGGCGCCGTAGCCGCCCTCGCCGACGAATCGCGCGACCGTGGTTTCGCTCACGTCGTAGCCGGCCACCTGCAAGCCGGCGCGGCGTAGCGACTGAGCCATGCCAAAGCCCATCGAGCCAAGTCCGATGACCGCAACTCGCGTGCGCCCGGGGGGCCCCTCTTGGTTCTGAGTTCTTGTCTGGGGAGCCATGTCCTTACCCTCAATACGAACATACCGCGTTCGGGGCAGCGGCCGATTCAACCGCGCCCGATGAAGGGCATTTTTGTCGCCATCACGGTCAGGTTCTGGACGTTCGCGCTCAGGGGAAGGGCTGCCATGTAGGCGACCGCATCGGCGACATGCTTCGGATCGATCGTCGGTTCTATGGCGAGCTTCCCGTCCGCCTGCAGGACGCCGGTTGCCATCTTCGACGTCATGTCGGTTGCGGCATTGCCGATGTCGATTTGACCGCAGGCTATATCGTAAGCCCTCCCGTCGAGCGCGGTTGATTTGGTCAAGCCCAGGATCRCGTGCTTCGTCGCCGTGTAGGGAGCCGAATTCGGGCGCGGCACGTAAGCCGAGACGGACCCGTTATTGATGATCCGGCCGCCGCGGGGGTCCTGCAATTTCATCAAACGAAAGGCCTCCTGGGTGCACAGGAAAGCACCGGTGAGATTCGTGTCGACCACTGTCCGCCATTGCTCCCAGGTGATCTCTTCGAGCGGCACTGGAGGCGCGTTCGTGCCTGCGTTGTTGACGAGCAGGTCGAGTCTGCCGAAGGCTTCCTTCGTCTTGGAGAAAAGCGCCGCGACCGAGGTAGGGTCTGTGATATCGGTGGGAACCAATAGGGTTTTCGCATCGGTACGATCGATTTCCCGCGCGGTTACCTCGAGCGCTTCCGCTCGCCGCCCCGCGAGGACGACCGTGAAGCCTACACGGACAAGAGCTTCGCATATTGCTCTGCCGACACCGCTCCCCGCACCGGTCACGATGGCAATCTTGGAGGCCTCCGCCATTTTCTTCCCCTTCGAAGCAGCTTGATAGTGATCAGTATGTCGCGCGTCCGCCTGAGATGTCGACAACGGCGCCAGTGGTGAACGAGCACTCTTCGCTGGCGAGCCAGCAAATGAGCGACGTCACCTCGTCGACCGTCCCGAATCGTCCCATCGGGATCTTGGACAGCATGAAGTCGATGTGCGTCTGGCTCATTTGGTCGRAGATCGGTGTTCGGACCGCCGCCGGAGTCACGCAATTGACGACGATGCCGGTTTTGGCCAGTTCCTTCCCCAGCGATTTCGTCAAGCCGATCACCGCAGCCTTTGACGCGCTATACGCCGAGGCGTTCGGATTTCCCTCTTTGCCGGCAACGGACGCCACATTGACGATGCGCCCGTAACCGCCCGACATCATCGATGGAATGACGGCTCGATTACAGAGAAACAGGCCGTTGAGATTGACGTCGATCACACGGCGCCAGTCTTCCACGGGATATTCCCAGGTGGTTGTATTGGGCCCCGTGATCCCGGCGGCCGCAACCAGGATATCAACGCCGCCGCCCAAGGCAGACACGGTTTCTTGGTACGCCACGCTCACGGCATCGGGGTCGGTGATATCGACGCGAATAGCCACGAGGTTGGGGCCGATCAAGCTTCGCGTTTCAGCCATCCCAACTTCGTTCATATCCCAGATGGCAACCCGCGCGCCCTCTGCCGCCAACCGCGCGGTCACCCCGAGGCCGATTCCGGATGCCCCCCCGGTCACGACCGCCCGTCGCCCCAGGAATCGCTTGTTTCCGTCCATCGCCAACTCCTCACGGAAGCTTGAGTTCAAGCAACGAATGCGCCGCCCAGTTCTTCTTCGATATGGATGCGGATGATCTCGTCGAAGTTTTCCTCCGCGCGAAAACCGAGGGCCTTGGCGCGGCGCGCGTCGAACCGGCGCGGCCAACCCTCGACGATGCTCAGTATGGTCGGGTCAGGCTCGCGGCGAATACGTGTCGCGACGCGGTCGCCCGCAATGCGGCGAAGTGCTTCGATTTGTTCGGCGACGGTGACCGAGACGCCCGGCATCGTCAGATTCCGCCGCGGTCCAAGTGCCGTGCCGTCCAGCGCCGCGGCATGCATCAGAAAATTGACTGCGGAGCGAGGAGATGCATGAGTGTGGCGCACGTCATCGGGAACGGGCAGCACGGCGTCGTGCCCGCTGAGGGGCTCGCGGATGATGCCGGAGAAAAATCCCGACGCGGCCTTGTTGGGCAAGCCAGGTCGCACGCAGATCGTCGGGAGTCGGATGCCCACTCCGTCGAAAAATCCGCGCCGCGTGTAATCCGAGAGCAGCAATTCGCCGATGGCCTTCTGGGTGCCATAGCTGGTGAGCGGCGTCAGGAAGAATTCGTCGCCGATGGCCTCCGGGAAGGGAGCGCCGAAGACCGCGATCGATGATGTGAAGACGAGGCGCGGGCGATAGCCGTCTCCGATGACCCGGATCGCGTCGAACAGTTGGCGCGTGCCATCGAGGTTGATAAGGGTTCCCTTGTCGAAATCAGCCTCCGCCTCGCCGGAGACCACCGCGGCGAGGTGAAAGATCATTTCGGGACGGCTCGCGACAAGCTTGCCGGCCGCCCCGGGCGCGGAAAAGTCGGACGTCAGAGTTTGGATAGGAAACGGGGCCGCTTGGGGCACTTGGGGCTCAACGACGTCATGCAGGATCGCGCTGGAGATTTCGCGGCTCCCGATCCGCCGCTCCCTGACCAGCCGTTCTACGAGTTTGCGGCCAACCATGCCTGCCGCCCCGAGTATCAGAACTTCCATCGGCGGGGCTCCTTCCGGTTCTGGTCACTTTGACGCCTGGATTTTGCCTTGGCAACGATCCGTTCTCTTATCGACGAAAGTATGAGGTATCGAAGTCCTGGCCTCAAACCAGGGCACAATACGGCGATGCCAACGCTGATCAACGGGCTCGGCGCAAGAATGTTGCCCCAGGGATTTGCAAGGACGCAACCTGAGCGCTTGATCTTGGGGCAATACTTCTCGAATAATGGCGGGCGGTTATTGCGCCAAGCTCGCATGAGACGAGCGGTTCTAGAGTGTGGCGATTTTGGAGGAAACGCATGCCGCGACGCCGTCCCCACGGCATCCACGTGCCGGTCGTGTACCCGCCCTGTCTGCCGGGTCGACTCGGTCCGCCTTCGCCGCTGCCCGCCCTTCCGATTTTTACGCCGAAGCAGGTGATCCATGGCATCCGTTGAAATTCGAGACGTGAAAAAGGCGTATGGTGCGACCCAGGTCATCCATGGCGTATCGGTGGACATCGAGGATGGCGAGTTCGTCATCCTCGTGGGACCATCAGGCTGCGGTAAGTCAACGTTGTTACGCATGATTGCCGGCTTGGAAAATATCACCGGCGGTGAAATTCGCATCGGCCCAYGGGTGGTCAATAACCTGCCACCCAAAGAACGCGACATCGCGATGGTATTCCAGAACTATGCGCTCTACCCCCATATGACGGTCGCCGACAACATGGCCTTTTCGCTCAAGTTGAAAAATGCGCCCAAAAGCGAGATCGCCAGCAAGGTCAATCGCGCGGCGGAAATTCTCGGTCTCACGCCGCTCCTTGATCGATATCCGCGACAGCTCTCCGGTGGGCAGCGTCAACGGGTGGCCATGGGGCGCGCGATCGTGCGCGACCCGCAGGTGTTTTTGTTCGACGAACCCCTTTCAAACCTGGATGCGAAACTCCGCGTGTCGATGCGGGGCGAGATCAAGGCGCTGCATCAGCGCCTTGAGACAACGACCGTCTATGTGACCCACGACCAGATCGAGGCCATGACGATGGCCGACAAGATCGTCGTGATGCATGACGGAATCGTCGAACAAATCGGTGCACCGCTTGAACTCTACGACAGACCGGTCAATCTTTTCGTAGCCGGCTTCATCGGCTCGCCGTCGATGAACGTACTGGAGGGCCGGATCGACGGCGGAAGCTTTGCCGTCGGGAATCTTCTGCTCCCACTTGGAAATGCGCCGGCGGCCCCGGCCGGACGGCCAGTCTGCTACGGCATCCGGCCGGAGCATTTTCTACTCACCGGAGCCGAGGGTATTCCGATCGAGGTGATCGTGATCGAGCCCACCGGTTCAGAGACCCAGGTCGTGGCGAAGGCGGGTGGACACGATATCGTATGCGTCTTCCGCGAGCGGATTAGCGCGAGGCCAGGTGAAATCATTCATGTGACCCCCGATCCCGCCCATGTGCATCTCTTCGACAAGGAGACCGGGCACCGACTGAACTGAACCTTTACGCGCGCGGTTCTACCGGGACGGCTGCGTGACTCTTCATAGATCCCGGATTGCGGAGGAACCGACGATGACGCTGTCTAGACGTGATCTGCTTCTCGGAACTGCCGGAGTCGCGGCGGGCGCGGCTGGAGCCCAGCTCCTCGGCGCCAGACCCGCTTTCGCGCAAGGGGCGGCGCCATCCTTCAAGCCAGAGGCCGGCGCCACTTTACGGGTGCTGCGCTGGACGCCCTTCGTGAAGGGGGACGAGGATGCCTGGCTTGCCAACAGCAAGAAATTCACCGAGGCGACGGGCGTCGAGGTGCGAGTCGACAAGGAGAGCTGGGAGGACATCCGCCCCAAGGCCGCCGTCGCGGCGAATGTGGGTGCGGGTCCGGACGTCATGCTGGTGTGGTTCGACGATCCGTTCCAGTACCCCGATAAGCTCCTCGACGTGACGGATATCGCAACTGACTTTGCGACCCGCTATGGTGGGTATTATCCCGGCCTCGAAGGTTACGCCAAGAAAGACGGCAAGTTCATCGCACTTCCGCTCGCCGCGATCGGCAATGGAATTCTCTACCGCGATAGCATGCTCAAGGAAGCCGGCTTCTCGAAATTTCCCGAGAAAACGGACGAGTTCCTGGAGATGTGCAAGGCCCTGAAGGCCAAGAGCAAGCCCGCTGGCTTCGCGCTGGGCAAGGCCGTGGGCGACGGCAACAACTTCGCGCATTGGATCGTCTGGAGCCACGGCGGGAAGATGGTCGATGAGAGCGGTAAGGTGGTCATCAACTCGCCGGAGACGATGAAGGCGCTTCAATTTGCACGCGAACTCTACCAGACCTTCATCCCGGGCACCGAAAGCTGGCTCGACATCAACAACAACCGCGTTTTCCTCTCCGGCGACATCTCCGTGACGGCGAACGGCGTATCTCTCTACTATTCGGCAAAGAACGATCCAAAAATGGCGGACCTCGCCAAGGACATCCGTTCGACAGTCCTGCCGACCGGACCCGTGGGCCAGCCGGTGGAATTGCACCAGACGACCTCCGCGGTGATCTTCCGCTACTCGAAGTATCCCAATGCTGCTCGGGCCTATCTGCAATACATGCTCGATAAGCCGCAGATGGATGCGTGGATTTCGGGTTCCAGCGCCTATTGTTGCCCGCCGTTGAAGGGCATGATCGATAACCCGATCTGGACGGCCGATCCCGTGAACGAGCCGTACAAGCGTGCATCGTCGACGCTGCGGCCGAACGGATATGCCGGACCTCTCGGTTATGCATCGGCCGCGACTATGGCGGATTACGTGATGGTCGACATGGTGGCTGAGGCCGCAACGGGCCAGCGTACCCCCGAAGAAGCGATGAAACGCGCGGAGCAGCGCGCAAACCGCTACTATCGCGTTTGAGCGTTGCAGGGCGGCGCCGCGAGACGCCGCCCTGCACTTCCCGAAACAACGGGGAATTTCCATGACGCAAGCATCCGTCGCTGACGACGCCGCAATGCTGGCCCCGGCCGCGCTGCCGTTGATGCAGAGAAGAGGGATAATCGGCCTGCTCTTCATGCTGCCGGCGGCGATCTTTCTGCTTGTCTTTCTGACTTATCCGCTCGGATTGGGAGTCTGGCTTGGCTTCACCGATACGAGGATCGGTCGAGACGGCGTTTTCATTGGCCTCGAAAACTACCGGTCGCTCTGGGAGGACAGCCTGTTCTGGCTCTCGGTGTTCAACACGATCCTCTACACCGTCGCAGCCTCGATCCTGAAATTCGCCCTCGGTCTGTGGCTTGCCCTTCTCCTTAATGAACATCTGCCTTTCAAGGCGTTTATCCGTGCCATCGTGCTGTTGCCATGGGTTGTGCCGACGGTGCTCTCGGCAATCGCATTCTGGTGGATCTACGACACCCAGTATTCGATTATCTCCTGGGCCCTCTTAAAGCTCGGCCTCATCCAGACTCCCATCAATTTTCTTGGAGACACCACGAATGCTCGCATTACCGTCATCCTGACCAATGTGTGGCGCGGTATTCCGTTCGTCGCCATCACGCTGCTCGCCGGTCTGCAGACGATCTCGCCATCGCTGCACGAAGCCGCGACGCTTGACGGGGCCACTTCATGGCAGCGATTCCGTTTCATCACGCTCCCCATGCTGTCGCCTCTCATCGCAGTGGTCATGACATTCTCGGTGCTCTTCACCTTCACGGATTTTCAACTCATCTACGTGCTGACTCGCGGAGGCCCCTTGAATGCGACGCACCTGATGGCGACTTTGAGTTTCCAGCGCGCGATCCCGGGTGGACAACTGGCCGAAGGTGCGGCGATCGCTGTCGCGATGGTGCCGTTCCTGCTCGGTGCGATATTGTTCAGCTATTTCGGCTTGCAACGCCGCCGTTGGCAACAAGGGGGAACCGATTGATGGCCGCGACCCTCAAGACTCCTCCCCAGGTCAGCCTCGCCGACGAGAGCGTCGGCATGAGCTATCTCAATCAGGCCCCGCGACGGCTTCTGACGGTCTACCTTCCGCTTCTCGTCTTCGTGTTCGTTCTCCTGTTCCCATTCTACTGGATGACCATCACGGCCCTGAAGCCGAACGAGGAACTCACCAATTTTCGCGAATACAATCCGCTCTGGCCGGACAGCCCGACATTCCAGCATATCCGTTATCTTTTGTTCGAGACGTCCTATCCAAGCTGGCTTCTCAACACGATGCTCGTGTCGGTCGGTTCCACGATCATTTCGCTCGTCGCATCCGTTTTCGCCGCCTATGCAATCGAACGCGTTCGATTTCCCGGGTCCCGCTGGACCGGCCTTGCCATCTTTCTCGCCTACCTGGTGCCTCCGTCGATCTTGTTCATCCCTCTCGCGGTGATGATCTTCAAATTCGGAATCTACGACACCAAGCTGGCGCTGATTTTTACCTATCCGACATTCCTCATCCCGTTCTGCACCTGGCTGCTCATGGGATATTTCCGGTCGATCCCTTATGAACTCGAGGAATGCGCGCTCGTCGATGGCGCTTCGCGATGGCAGATCCTCATTCGGATCATGCTCCCGCTCGCAATCCCCGGTCTCATCTCGGCCGGCATCTTCGCGTTTACGCTTTCGTGGAACGAGTTCATCTACGCGCTGACCTTCATTCAGTCCTCAGAGAACAAGACGGTGCCAGTCGGCGTATTGACCGAGCTGGTGCGGGGTGACGTCTACGAATGGGGGGCGCTGATGGCAGGCGCACTTCTGGGTTCGCTCCCGGTCGTCCTGCTATACTCGTTCTTCGTCGATTACTACGTTTCTTCCATGACCGGAGCAGTGAAAGAATAACCTGTGTGGGGCCATGATGGAGCTCCAACGAGCCCATACAACGGCCCCGCTTCGCGGTCATGGTTGGTAGAGTTCTGCGCATCCTCAGCCTAGTGTAGACGCGCGACCTCGCTGCGAGACGAACTCCTATCGCCAGAAGAGCACCGCGGTGCCGGCGACCGTCACGGCCGCGCCGCACCATGCCTGCCACGGCAGCCTCGTGCCTGTCCGCAGCCAAAGCAACGGAAGGATCGCAACTGGCGCCATCGACGATAATGTGGAGGCGACGGCCACGCTGGTCTCCGTCAGGGCGATCATCAACATCGACATGCCCACGACGTAGCCGATAAAGACACCCAGCGAAACGCGGGCGAGCGTTCGTCCGTCGGGAATATTGAAAGAATTTTTCCACGTCCTGGGGGATCCGAGATGGTAAGCCCAGAGAACGATGACGGCCACGAGTGCCCGGAGCGCCATCACGGCGAAAGGATCCGGACTGTCCTGCATCACCGGTCGCATGGAGAGGATTCCAATCGCCTGACCGAAGGCCGCAAGCACGACCAGCAAGACGCCAGCCGCCGATAATCGCACTTCGGCGTGAACGAGGCTGTATCGGCCGATATCGCTGTTTGCAACCGGACCAGGCTTTCGATTGAAGCCGACCGCGAAGGCAATTCCGGACGCGATCAGTGTGCAGCCCAACAGTTGCCCGAGACCAAGCTTTTCCCCGAGGATAAGAAAACCCAACGCTGCGGCAAAGGGCGCGCTCAGTGAAAATATCAGGCCTGTTCGCCGCGCCCCGATAAGCGCGATGCCGGCGTTCAGCGCCGGGTCAGCCACGACGATGGCGACGAAGCCCGAAAGAAGGATAAGTGGCAAATGATCCGCAGAGACGCTGCCCCAGTCTCCCACGAGGCTGGTGATGACGGCCAGCATGAGGAAGCCGATCAGCATGCGCCAGCGCGAAAGCGACATCGGTCCACCGACAGCCTTGACCACCTCGGCGGAGATCAGTGTGGCTAGCGCGATACAGAACGAGGTGCCGAGTGCGAAAAGGGCCAAACCGTTCTCCATGCCAGAGTTGTGCTCTCTGGTTCTCGTGAGTCGACCGGGCGTCAGAAGGAGAAACCCGACGCTGGTTCCCAACCCCCTCCATCCGAGGGCCCCGGCACAGCGCGAACTGGTCCCGACGGCTCGCTGCAGTGGAGGTGCCCGCTTCGACCCATACTCCCCGGAGCATCTGGCCGCTATCCCCAGGGCGGGCTGTGGAAGGAGACAATAGGAGATGTGCACAGCCTGCCGGGACTGCGCCCACGTTAACAGAGTCAGGAGTGAGCCGGGGCAAGCGAGGCGAACACCCGCTCTTGCTCATAACGGCCCGGGCTCGCGAAATTCGCAGGCCTGCCCTGCCCATCGGGCCTTTGTCCCAGGCCCCTTTAGTGCCCGCTGAAGACAAGGGTTTTGATGGGCAACAGCAACGCTTGGATCCTAAGGAGCATCGCGTGCACGATCCCGACGGCGTCCACCGCGTGGAGGGCTACGCGTCTCATGGTTCCGATATCTTTCGCGGCGAGCGCGTCATGATTGCTAGAATAGGCGTTAGCTATACAACTGCTGCCCGGCGTCACACCGTCAAGCGCGCCCTGATAGAGCGGCTCGAGTGTGACGAGGAGCGTTCCCGGTCGTGACACCTGCTGCGGGTCGATCAATTGCTCGCCTCCCCTGAACTGACCGGCCGCGATGAAATCCTGCACACCCGTCACGACCATCGGAATGATCGTCCAGGGCTTCGAGACGCACGTCACTTCGGCCGCCATGCCGACCTTCATGACCTGTGCCTCAATCTGGTCGAACCCGGCATGGAGCGCGAGCCGTCCCGCCTCCTCCGGTATGAGAATTCCTGCCGAACGCATCATCGGGTTGACGATGTCGCCGACCCGCAAAGCGAATTGCTCCACACGCCCGCTGACCCCGGCCCGGATGACGGTCTTGTCGAGAGCCACCTGGGCCTCGGCAAGGGCCGCTTCCGCGCTTGCTTTTTCCGCCGGGAGGAGGCTCGCGATCCGCGCCTGGGCTTCGTCTTTGCCTGCGACGGCGGCATCGATCGCACCTTGGCGCCCCTCGACAGTTACCTGAAGCCTCTCGATTTCTCGGAAAGCCACATTGCCCGGGTTGCGACGGTAGAGATCCTGCTTCGTTTCGAGTTCATCCACGGCCTGCTGATAGGCGCTTCTGGCTTCTCGGATCTTGCCATCGGCCGCCTGTATATCGGCCCTCGCAACCACCATCGCGGCCTCGGTTTCAGCAATCTTGCGGCGGGCACTTTCCACGGCCGCTTCCTGCTTCTCGCTATCCAGTCGGAAAATCGGCGCGCCTTCGGCGATTCGCTCGCTCACGCCCACATTGATCTCAGCGACACGGCCGAAACCTTCGGGAACAATCGGGACCGTCCTAAAAAAAGACGTGACGTTGGTGGTGGCCGGATGGTTGTAGAAGACCACCGTGATGAGCCCCACCGTCAGCATCAGGCAGAGCGTAATACCCCATCTGAGCTCAAACCAGACCGAGTAAAGAGTGATTTCCCGGCCGAACCGTTTTCCCTGGGCATAGCGACGGTAGAGATAATCGGGAAAGATCGTCAGCAACGAACAAAGCAGGAGTTCAAGCATGCGTCCGCTCCTTGTCCACACGGGGTGTCGCGGTCTGCTTGTCGGGCGCCTCGCCCAGGCTTTGGTTGGGCGAACCGTCGGTTATCGTGTCAGCGGTCCCTTCGGACCCTTTCTTGTCGGCTACCTTGCCGGCGATCGCCTCCAGGGAATCCGCCATCCTGTCGAGCCGCCCACCAAAATCGGGAATATCGATCAGTGCGAGAATTAAGCCGGCGACCCAGAAGATATGCATGTGCGTAAAGAGAGCCAGCAGGCCCAGCACGGCAACAATCTCGAACTGCAGCTTGTGGGACTTGTGGGCTATGCGCTCCGGCAGGGTATGCAACCGCAGGAACAGGAGCCCGACCGCCAATACTGCGATGAGCAGAAACACACCCATGACCACCATGAGGACGTCGGTCTCGCCGGGCGCGGTAATGAATGGCGGCAGATGATGGGGGGCGGCCGGGTTAGGCGACGCGGTCATACAGCCTCCCCAGTGAAAACGGGCGGTCGGATGGTCCACATCGAGAGATAATGGCTCATGCGCCTCTCCATAGCGACGACAGGTGAGACCTATTGGTCCTCGGTTTCATCGCGAACTGTCGAAATGCTACCCTGCCCGCGACTTTACATCAACGGTGGCCCGATGCTGCCATAGAGCATGGCCGATCCCGACAGAGAGTTGCCCCCATTCCTTCCTCGCAGGGATAGCCGAGCCGTAGCTTCAGCCCGGGCCGCTCGGGCCCGGGTCATGCTGATATTGATTTCCCGCGTACTTGAGCTCGAAACGTCCCCGCGTCTATTTCTGTCGTGCGGCATAAATCGGAACGCCGCACCACCCCCTCTCTGCCACATCCTCCGAACTCCATCGCTCTGCGGGCGCTCACCTTYTAGTGGCGACGCGGCGGATGACATCTCCGCTACTGGCTGTGTGGATGGTGCAATTCCTTAACGGGGGCGCAAAAATTTACCGGCGGTTAACCCTAAAGCGGCGAGATTAGCGCATTGCAGGATTTTCATCAACCGTGACCATTGTCATTCACCCTCGCCCCCCACTTCGCTTCCGCGGAAAATCGTTCTTGGCGCTGGTTCTTTCACCCGTCGTGCCGATGCGCGATTGGCTCGAGGATCTGGACGCGCTGACGCGGAATTCGCCTGGGTTCTTCTCCGGCCGGCCTGTCATTCTCGACGTGTCTGCGCTCAAGCCTTCGAAGTCTGAGCTCAAATTTCTTCTTGCCGCGATGCGAATGCGGGACATCCGCATTGCGGGCTTGGAAGGCGCAACCCCCGCGTTCATTGATGCGGATATGCCCCAGGCGATAACAGGAGGAGAACTGTCCAGTCACGTCGATCGTGCCGATCTCGAGGGGGTGGAGCCGTTGACCCGCGAGACGGCTGACGCCCCAGCCCCGACGTTGACGATTGAGGATTCCCTCCGTTCCGGGCAATCTGTCCTGCACCCGAACGGCGACGTCACCGTTCTAGGATCGGTCGCTTCCGGCGCGGAGATCGTGGCGGGAGGTTCCATCCATATCTACGGCTCGCTCCGTGGACGAGCCGTCGCAGGTTGCACCGGGAATTCGACCGCTCGAATTTTCTGCCGCAAATTCATGCCGGAACTGGTTGCCGTCAACGGCCTCTACAAAACGGCCGACGACCTCGGACAAAAGTTCCGCAATCTGCCGGTTCAGGTCAGCCTCGATGGCGATTCTCTGATCCTCACTCCCTTGGATTGACCAACGGCGAGAACTGACGACGCCATCCGTCGCAATGAAATACTATCATCGGTCTGACATTCTCCTGACGCAGACGGGCTGACGTTCCGGCCCCCCGCAGCGTCAGAGCCCTGGCACCCTATCCGTTGCGAGGCGTGACTGGGCCGCGAGGCGGATCGACGCGTTCGCCGCGCCATAGCCCTGGTATTTGCGCCGCTCTACGATCTCGAAGAAAAAACCACCGTCCATCGCCTTGGTGTAGGCTTGAAAGTACTCGTTGCCACCATCGCGGTCGTACAGGATATTGTCCGATCGGAGCCGTATGAGATCTTCAGCGGTAAGATCCGTCCTCGCTTCAAGGTCATCGTAATAGTTTTCCGGAATCGGCAGGAGGTCGACTCCGTTCGCCTTCAGGCGCTCCACGGTCGAGAAGACATCACCGGTCGCGAGGGCGATGTGTTGCACCCCGGACCCGAGGAGTTCGTTCAAAAAGCGAGACGACAAGGTTTGGCGGCTCTGCGAGGCGTTGAGCACCAATCGGAGCGAGCCGTCGCGCGTCTCGACGGCCTGGCTCTGCACTACGCCGCCGGGATCGATCACCGACTGAACCTTTGTCTTCTGCACATCAAGAAGCGATGTGTAGAATAGGAGCCACGTCAGCATCTCCTCGTACTGCATGGACTGGGAGACATGATCGACGTTTGTCAGCCCTGCTCCTGTGAAGTCCCGCTCCTCAACGGGCTCGAAATCGACGTCCCATGGGCTATCGAGCTCGGCCGTATGGCCGATGAAGTACAGCAGACTGCCCCCAAGCCCACGAACCGCCGGGATATCCATCTCTCCACGTCCGACGGGCTGCCGAAAGGGTTGGTCCAAAAGCGCGATTGCCCGGCCCACAGTTTTCGAAGCGTCGTCGACCCTCAGGCCTAGGGCGCATACCGATGTTCCGTGCGCAATGTTGAAAGAATGCGCGAAGCCTTCCTTGTCAGAATTCATGACAATGTTGATGTCACCTTGCCGCCAGCGGGTCACAGACTTCGAGCGATGGATCCCAGCCTTCTTGAAACCGAGCCCGGTCAGAGTTTTTTCAAATCCGATGGCAGAGCCTTCGTCCACCGCGAACTCGACGAACTCGATGCCGGAACATGCGGCTTTGGGTGTAAGACCCGGGAGATCGTCAAAAGCCACCCCGGTTCGCCCACGCAGATCATCGAGCATGGCGATCATGGAGCGCTGGCCATCGATGGCGACGCTGCGCGCTGAACCCGCACGGAAGCGATCATTGAATATCTCCAGGGAGAGGAGACCGTCGAACCCGGTTGCGCAGAGCGCGAGCATGAAATCGTCGATGGGGAGGTCACCCTGGCCCGGAAAGCAGCGATAGTGTCGGCTCCAGGATAGATAGTCCATGTCGAGCTTCGGCGCATCGGCCATCTGCACGAGGAAGATACGCTCAGCCGGGATGGAGCGGATCGCCGAAAGATCCGTCCCGCGGGCGAGCACATGGAAGGTGTCCAGCACCAGCCCGACCGATGGATGGTCCGCGCGCCGCACGACCTCCCATGAATCGCGGTAATCATGGATATGTCGGCCCCAGGAGAGGGCCTCGAAGGCCACTCGCATGCCCCGTTTCGCGGCTCGCTCGCCGAGTTCATGAAAATCGGCGGCCGCTCGCTCAATCCCCCCGAGGGAGTCGGGCGAGACATTGCTGCACACCATCAAAAGATCGCAACCAAGTTCTTCCATAACGTCGAACTTGCGCTCGGCCCGACCGAACACCTTGGAGCGCTGCGGCTCAGGCATTCCTTCAAAGTCACGAAAGGGCTGGAAGGTAACCGTCCTGAGCCCCAAACCCTCGATCATGCGTCGCGCTTGGGCTGGCGTACCGTTGAAAGACAGCAAATCGTTCTCAAAGATCTCGACCCCTTTGAATTGCGCGGCCGCTATGGCTTCGATCTTCTCAGTCAGGGTGCCGCTCAGGCAAACGGTGGCGATGGCAGTACGCATGCTCTTCAATCCTGTTTCTCTCGAGGTTTCAGGAAGCGTCGCGAAATCCGTCCATTTTGCTCTGCTAGCTGATCGTTCCGGTGGCGAGTGCATGCTCAAGGCCGCCTGCAACATGACGCGTCAGCACCTCACAGGCGCGCACTGCGTCTCGCTTCATGGCGCAATCCAGCAGCAAGGCGTGTTCGCGCGCCGCGATGTCCCCGCGATAACTCAACGCGATCATCTGGTAGCGAAGGTACTTGTCGAAGACCGCCGCATGGTTGTCGATCAGCATCTTCGATCCGCAGGCGGAGATCAGCGCCTGATGGAACTGCCAATCATATCGTTTCCATTCCTCGGTACGCGCCCTGTCGCCCTGCGCCATACGCTCTTCCATCCTGGCAAGCCGGTGGTGGGCGGCGACAACCCGCCCCTCCCATTCCATATCGCCGGCTCGAAACGATTGTTCGAGCGCTCGACACTCGAGCAGTTGCCGAAGGGCCGCAATCTCCCTCAAGTTGGTGATCGACACCGGCGAAACACCGAAGCCTTTCTGACCCTCGGCAACGACAAGCCGTTCGGAGTGAAGGCGGTTCAGAATTTCGCGAAGCGTGCTGATACTTGCGCCGTAATCGGCCTTCAACTGCTCGAGTTTCAGCTTCTTGCCGGGCGAAAGGCGCCCGAATACAATATCGGCCCGGATCCGCTGGTAGGCGCTCTCGCCGACCGTCGGAAGCACGTCGTCGCTCATCGCAATGCCCCGCTCTCCAACGAATAACTCACACATCCATCAACATGCCGCACGAGCATCTCACAGGCTCGCTGCGAGTTGCGCTCAAGGGCGCAATCCAGCAGCGACTTGTGT
>NZ_JBFUHH010000074.1:0-22455 GCF_056402495.1 Microvirga sp. P4_A5
CTTCCCGGGGAGCGGGACCTCGCCAAGCAACTCGGCGTGTCGCGCGTCACCGTTCGAAAGGCCATCAACGGCCTCGTCAAGAAGGGTGTGTTGGTCCAACGCTGGGGCTCGGGCACATTCGTTGCGCCCCAGACACGCATCGAACAGCCGCTGTCCCGCCTTTCGAGCTTTACCGACGATATGTCGGCGCGCGGTCTGCCCTCCTCGGCGGTCCTTTTGAGCCGCTCGATCGGCCAGGCCTCACCCAACGAATTGATGGCACTCGGCCTGTCGCCCGGCGATCTGGTGAGCCGCGTGAACCGACTGCGCCTCGCCGACGGAGTGCCGATGGCGATCGAACACGCGGTCGTTCCCAGCCGTTTCCTGCCCGATCCGTCGCTGGTCAAACAATCGCTGTATTCGGTGCTTCAGGATCAGGGCGTGCTGCCGAGCCGGGCGTTGCAGCGGCTTCACGCGGTGCTGCTGACAGAGGAGCAGGCGGCGCTCTTGAAAGTGCCGGCGAACAGCCCCGCCTTGTACATCGAGCGCCGCTCCTTCACGGCCACGGGCGAAGCCGTGGAGTTCACCTCGTCCTATTATCGGGGCGATGCCTATGATTTCGTGGCCGAACTGACTATCGGCCAAAGCGACCGAACCGCGACGGATGCCACTTGAAATGACGAATTTCGACCCCGCAAACACCGCCATGCTGCGTGAGACCCGCGAGGCGCCGCAAGTGGTCGCGCGCCTCCTCGCCGCCAATGCACCGCTTTGCCGCGATCTCGGGGCGCGGTTGCGCGCAGTTCCGCCGCCTTTCGCGGTGACATGCGCGCGCGGCTCGTCGGACAATGCCGCGACATTCGTCAAATACCTCCTGGAGATCCATTCCGGTGTTGTCACCGCATCGGTCGGACCCTCCGTGACGTCGGTTTATGACGCGCGACCGCGGATGCGCGATGCGCTGTTCCTCGCCGTGTCGCAATCGGGCCGAAGCCCCGACATCCTGCACCTTGCGCAAGCAGGCCGCGACGACGGCGCGCTGACCGTGGCGTTGGTCAATGACACGACGTCCCCCCTTGCCTCCACCTGCGAGGTCGTGCTGCCGCTCCACGCCGGACCCGAGAAGAGCGTCGCCGCCACAAAGTCCTTTATCGCTGCRCTGGCCGCCGGCCTGCAACTCGTCGCCCATTGGTCGGAAGACCGCGACCTGCTGGCGGCGTTGGACCGGTTGCCCGAGGTGCTCGAGAAGGCCGCGGCGACGGATTGGTCCGCTTCATTGCCGTTGTTGGCCGGTGTCGACAACCTCTTCGTGGTCGGGCGCGGCGTCGGGTTCGCAGTGGCGCAGGAAGCGGCGCTCAAGCTGAAGGAGACCTCGGGCATCCACGCGGAGGCGATGAGTTCGGCGGAACTGATGCATGGCCCGTGGACGCTCGCGGGCGAGCGCTTTCCGATCCTCGTTCTCAGCCAGCGCGACGAGACCCTGAGCGGCGTCAACGATCTCATAACCCGGTTGAACAGCCACGACATCCCGGTGGTGGTGGCAGGCGCGGCCGAAGGCCCGGCGACCATCATGCTGGCGGCTCCCGAGGACATCCATCCGGTGCTGGCCCCGATCGCGATGATCCAGAGCTTCTATCCGCTGGTGAACGCCATCGCGCATGCGCGAGGCCGCAACCCCGACAATCCTCCGCGCCTGCTGAAAGTCACGGAGACGGTGTGATGAGCTTCGCCCTCACCGGCGCCCGTGTTTTCGACGGCACGCATATCCTCGAAGGACGCGCGGTCGTCATCGAGGGAACGCGCATCGCTGGAATTCTCTTCGAGAAGGATCTGGGCGCGGGCATGAGGCGCCACGCCGTCGAGGGGCTGCTGGCCCCGGGCTTCATCGACACGCAGGTGAATGGCGGCGGCGGGGTCATGTTCAACGACGTGAGAACGCTCGACGCAATCAGAACCATCGCGTCGGCGCATCGCGCCTATGGCACGACGGGGCTGCTGCCCACCTTCATCACCGACACGCGCGAGCACATGGCGCAGGCCATGTCGGCCATGCGGGATGCGATGGCGGCCGGGGTGCCGGGCGTTCTCGGCATCCATGTGGAAGGGCCCTTCATCAATCCCGAACGGAAGGGCGTCCACAACGCGGCCTATATCCGCCCGATCGAAGACGAGGATATCGACATCCTCACATCGCTTGAGGCCGGCCGGACCATCGTCACGCTGGCGCCCGAGATGACCGGCCCATCCGTGATCGAGCGTCTCACCGCCTCCGGCGCTCTCGTCTGCGCCGGGCATACGGCCGGGGACTACGCCACCGTCATGGAAGCGTGCGGCCGCGGATTGCGAGGCTTCACGCATCTGTTCAACGCCATGCCGCCACTGGCCGGCCGCGAGCCCTCCGTCGTCGGCGCCGCGCTCGACAGCAACGGCACCTGGTGTGGCATCATCGTCGATGGGCATCACGTCTCCGATGCAGCCTCGCGGATCGCCATCGCGGCGAAAGGCACGGAACGCATCATGCTGGTGACCGATGCGATGTCGGTGACCGGCACCGACCTGAAGGGATTCGATCTTCATGGCCGCGCGATCTTTCGCCGGGACGGGCGGCTCACCACCGCCGATGGAACGTTGGCAGGCTCCGACCTCGACATGGCAAGCGCCGTTCGCAATGCGGTAAGCCGGTTGGGCGTTTCGCTGCCGGACGCGCTGCGCATGGCCTCGCTCCATCCCGCCGCGTTCCTGAAGCTCGATCACGAACTCGGCCGCATCGCGCCCGGCTACCGCGCGGATCTCGTGCTGCTGGACGAAAAGATCGCGGTGCAACGCACCTGGATCGACGGCAGCTCCGACTAGGCTGCCCTTTCGCTTTCGCCTTTGACGTAGGACACGAAGCTCCGGCTTCGCCCCGCGAAATCCCGGTCATAGCTCTGCGCGAGTTGCCAACCGTGGCGCTCGTAGAAACGACGCGCCGCATGATTGTCGCGAAAGCATTCGAGGCTCCTCGCGCCCATACGCTCGGCATGCGCGAGAAGTAGAGCGCCGACACCTTTTCCGGCGAAGGCGGGATCGACAAAAAGCATGTCGATATGGCGCTCCGTCAGGAGCAGGAAGCCGATGGCCTTGCCACCATCCTCGGCCATGGTGAGCGATTCCACGCTTCCCGCAAAACGCTCATCGAAGAACGCCGCGTCGCGGCTCTCCAGCGTCTCATTCTCAAGGATATCGACGAAGGCCGATTGGTATGATCGCTGCGCGACAAGAGCCAGATCCGCCACATCGGCGGCACGGGCCGGCCTGAGGTTCACGATTGTCCCCGCAGGCGCGGGTCGAGCGTATCGCGCAAGGCGTCGCCCAGAAGGTTGAAGCCGAACGACAGGAAGAGGATACCGAACCCGGCGAAGATCGCGCTCCACGGTGACAGCAGGAGAAAATTTCGCCCCTCCGACAGCATCAACCCCAAGGAGGGCGTCGGCGGCTGGGTGCCGAGACCGAGGAAGGACAAGGACGCCTCGACGAGAATGGCTGCGGACAGAAGCAGGCTCGTCTGCACGAGGATCACGGAGGCGAGATTCGGCAGGATGTGCATGAAGATGATGCGGGCATCGGACGCTCCGATGGCTTTGGCGCCCGCCACATATTCGCTCTCGCACAGGACGAGCGCCGGGCCCCGCAGCAATCGCGCGAAGATGGGCGTATAGACGACGGCAATCGCCGCGGCCGCGCTGTAGGTGTGCGGCCCGAGGACGGCGATGATGCCGATCGCCAGCAGCATGACGGGAAACGCGAAGAGCACGTCCATCAACCGCATGACGATCCGGTCAAGCCAGCCGCGATAATACGCCGACACAAGACCGAGTGTGCCGCCGGCGAAGAGCGCGACGCCGACGGCGATCACGCAGGCGATGAGCGATGTGCGGTAGCCGTAGAGGATGCGCGTCAGCACATCCCGTCCCAACTGGTCGGTCCCCAGCCAGTTGAGCATTGTCGGACCCCGGAGACGGCGCGCGACGCTCTGCGCCATCGGATCGTAGGGCGCGATCCATGGTGCGCCAACCGCGAGGATCAACTGGATGGCCACGAGAACGAGCGCGAATGTCAAAAGCTTGTTTCGGCGAAGACGCGACCAGATCATCAGGCTCTCACGCGCGGATCGACCAGCATGTAGAGCATGTCGACGAGGAAATTCACCAGGACGAAGCCAGCCGTCACGACCAGGATCGTCGCCTGAATGAGCGGGTAATTCCGCTCCGCGATGGCGCCGAGGATGAGGCGGCCTAGCCCGGGGATGGCAAAGACCTGTTCGACCACGATGGCGCCGCCGAGCAGGTAGCCGGTCATGATGCCGACGCTCGTGAGAAACGGGATGAGCGCGTTGCGGAGGGCGTGCTTGTAGACAACGCGCCGCTCGCTCAGTCCCTTGGCGCGCGCGGTCCGTACATAATCCTGACCCAAGGCGTCGAGCATCGCGGATCGCACGAGGCGCGAGAGGTTCGCGAGAATGGGGAGCGCCAGCGCGATGGAAGGCAACAGCATCCGCTGGAGGTTGCCGAGGGGATCTTCGGAGAACGGCACATAGCCCAGCGACGCGAAGCCGGGTGCGATGCTGGCAAGCACGATGATCATCACGATGCCGAGCCAGAAGGATGGGATCGTGAGCCCCGCGATGGCGCCGACGCGCATCGCCACATCCGCCGCGCCACCGCGGGTCTGCGCCATGAGACAGCCGACGGGGACCGAAAGGACCGCGCCGATAAGCAATGCGAGAAACGTCAGCTCCAGGGTCGGCCAGAGGTGAGTGAGGATTTCGCCGGCGACCGGTCGGCCGGTCCACAGCGAAGTGCCGAAATCCCCGCGCAAGGCGGCGCCGGCCCACACGAGATACTGCTCGATCACAGGGCGGTCGAGACCAACGCGGCGGTTGAGCTCGGCCATGCGTTCGGGCGTGATCTCGGTGTTGGCCCCGAGCATGATCGCCACCGCGTCCCCCGGGATCAGCCGGATCATCAGAAAGACGATGACCGACACGCCGAACAGCACGACGACGAGATCGAACAGGCGTGTGAGAAGGACGCGATCCATGAAGTTTCGTTCGTTATCCAAGGAGCTTCGGCGCGCCGGTTTCGACGCGCCGAATTCTGTGCGTGATCAGTACGTGGCGTTCTTGAGGTTCACCAGGGATCGGTTGGACATGATGTCGAAGCCCTGCATCTTGTCGCGCATGGCCGAGAATAGCGTGCCGTAGGTCAGGTGAGCGACCGGACCCGAGCACGCAAGTTTCTTCTGTACCTTGTCGTAAGCGGTCTTTCGGGTCGCCTGGTCCTGCATCGTGCGGGCGCTGTCGAGCAGCCCGTCGATCTCCGCATCCGAGTATTTGAACACGTTCGTGGATCCGCCGGTGCGGAACGTCCGGAAGAAATATTCATCCGGATCGGGGCTGCCCGCATTGATCGACGCGAACAGGTCGAAATTGCTGTTGCGCCAATCCTGAATGAACTGGCCCTGCTCCTGGTTCTTCAACTCGACCTTGAACCCGGCCTTGTTGAGCTGCTCCTGCACGACCTGCGCCACGTCCTTGATGTCCTGACGCGGCAGAACGTTCATGGTGACGGCAACCGGCATCGTCACGCCCGCTTCCTTCAAGAGCGCCTGTGCCTTTGCGGGGTCGGTGGCGTAGCAGGGATATTCCTTCACGTCGAGCGCCCAGGATTTCAGCGCCGGCGACAACGGTCCGCCGGGAACGCCGGCCCCGAACAAGGCTGCGTCGACGATCTCCTTGCGGTTCAGCGCATAGTTGAGGGCCTCACGCACCTTCGGGTTGTCGAAGGGGGCCTTCGACACGTTCATGCCGACGAGCGTGTAGGCGAGTTCCAGGGTTTCGGCGAGCTTCACGCCCGGTTTGCCCTTGAGCTGCAGGGCGGTTGCCGCATCGATGTTGGGCAGCATCGCGTATTGACCGTTCACGAGGCCGACCTGGCGGGTCGCCGATTCCGGCACGATGTTGAACTTGAGCCCGGCGAGCTTCGGCAGGCCCTTCTCCCAATAGGCATCGTTGCGCGACAGCATGACGAAGCCGTTCGGCTGCCACTCGGTGAACTTGAAGGGTCCGGTGCCGATCGGCTGTTTCTGCAGTGCATCCTTGTCTGTCTCGACCGCGCTTGGCACGATCGCGATGGTGGCGATCGAGGCCAGCAGCGGCGCCGATGGCTCCTTCAAGGTCAGTTCGACGGTCTGCGGATCGACCGCCTTGGCGCTCTCGACACTCGCGAGCCGGCTCGCCAGCGGAGACGCGATCTCCTTGCTCTGCACGCGCTTGATGGACGACACCACGTCTTCGGCCTCCATCGGGGAGCCGTCGTGGAACTTCACACCCGAGCGCAGCTTGAACGTGTAGGTCTTGCCATCGGGCGATACGGTCCAGGACTCCGCGAGGCCCGGCGTCACCTTCAGGTCCTTGTCGATCGCCGTCAGGCCCTCGTAGATATTGCCGTTCACGATCATGAAGCTCGGAAAGGCCGTGATGAGATGCGGATCGAGGCCCGTCGGGCTCAGATCGGCTCCGATCTCGAGAACCTGGGCGGAGGCCGAGGCCATGGCCGTCATGAGGAAACCGGCGCCGATGGCGCAGCGAAGTGCCGACCTGTTCATTCGTTGTTCTCCCTGGAAAGTCGCGGGTCGAATTATAAGCCATCGCCGCAGACCTGTCATGGTCCAATATCATACCACTCTGGACGCATTGGTCGCTTATGGTATGGTCGCGCCGTTCCTGTGGCGTCGCACCCGACAGCAGAGATGATGCACCTCGAAAACCTGATTGAGTACGCCTTCGAACCCGCCCGCGCGGCCGTCGCGGAAGCGCGCATTCCGGGGGCGCTACTCGGACTTGTTACCGCGCAGGGGGAACGATCCTCGCGGTGCACCGGCTTCGCGCAGATCGAACCCGAAAGGGTCCCGCTCACGCCCGACACATGGTTCGATCTTGCTTCCCTCACCAAGGTGATTTTCACCACCACGAGCATTCTGCGCCACGTGGAAGCCGGCCGCATCGCCCTCGACGATCCGCTGATCAAGGTCATGCCGGACCTGCGCCAATACGACCTGAATGCCGCCGAGCGTGGCCTCACCTTCCGTCAATGCCTCGCCCACCATACGCATCTGCCGGCCGTCGAGCCTCTCTATACGTACGGTCAGGATCCGCAGACCCTGCGTGCCTTCGTGCTTCAACGCGTATGGCAACCTGGCCCACCGGTCTATTCGGACATCAACTTCATCCTCCTAGGCATCGCGTTGGAACGCCTGTCCGGGAGCGCGCTGATCGACGCGAAGCTGCCGGCCGGCCTGACATTCCGGCCCGATGCAAACCACTGCGCCGCGACCGAGCGCTGCAGCTGGCGCGGCCGCGTGATCCGCGGCGAGGTTCATGACGAGAACGCCTTCGCGCTGGGCGGCGCGTCCGGGCATGCGGGCTTGTTCGGCACCATCACGGGGGTCCTCGACTTCGCGCAAGGGCTACTCGACGGCTCGGGACTCGGGTCCGCCTCCATCGGCGCCATTCGCCATCGCGAACATACGAACCGCAGCGTGGGCTGGGAATGCCGCCATGACGGGTGGCACGGGGGCGATGCGTGTTCCGATTCCACCATCGGCCATACCGGGTTTACCGGCACAGGCCTGTGGGTGGATTTCGAGCGCGGTGTCGCGTGGTCGCTGCTCACCAACCGCGTTCATCCGACCCGCCATCGCGACACCGGGATTCTCGCACTCAGGCAAGCGACCGGCGAGCAGGTCGTCGCCGGTTTCGACCGCGTCGCCTGACACCGTAAACCGCGTTGTCCCAGACTCTGCGAGATTGCCCGAGCCTGCGACTGGACCTATATTGGTCTGCAAGGAAGATCGCCTCATGACCACCGAAAATGCCAGCCCCCGCTTCCAGGACCTCGATGCCTGGCCCAGCCTCGACATTCTGCAGGCCTTTTATGAGGGCCAACTCAGCGCCGTCGCGGCCGTCGGGCCGGCGCTTCCCGCAATCGCTGCGGCGGCTGAAGAAGCGGTGACGCGTCTCCGACGCGGCGGGCGCCTCGTCTATGTGGGGGCCGGCACGTCGGGTCGGATCGGCGTGCAGGATGGGACCGAACTGCCCCCGACCTTCAACTGGCCGGACGACAAGCTCGTCTACCTGATCGCAGGTGGCGAGGGGGCGTTGCTGAAGGCGGTCGAAAACGCCGAGGATTCCGTCGAGCAGGGGATCGCGGGCATCCGCGATTCGCAGGTTGGATCCAACGACGTGGTGATCGGGGTCGCGGCGAGCGGGCGTACGCCCTTCACTATCGCTGCTCTCGAGGAGGCGCGCGCCCGCGGGGCGCAGACCATCGGGATCTCCAACAACGCGGATGCGCCGATTCTCGCCGCGTGCTCGCACCCGATCCTCGCAGAGACAGGCGCGGAAGTCGTCGCAGGTTCGACCCGCATGAAGGCCGGCACGGCCCAGAAGGTGATCCTCAACCTGATGTCGACCCTCATCATGGTTCGGCTCGGCCGGGTCTATGGCGGGCTGATGGTGCATATGCGCGCCACCAACGCGAAGCTTCGCCGGCGCAGCGAAATTATGGTGTCGCAAATCACCGGCTGCGACGACGCCACGGCCATCGATGCGCTCCGGCAGGCGGATGGCGACATGAAGGTGGCCTCCATGATCGCACTCGGCATCAAAGCCGCCGATGCCCACGAAGCCCTGCTGCGCAGCGATGGCAATTTGCGCGAAGCCCTGTCACACTTCTCGACGAAAGCCGGGTCCCCATCATAGCGACCTGACGCCGCTGAGGGAGACATGACGCACGATGACGCTGGGACTGGGCATCGACGCGGGCGGAACGGCGACACGCTGGAGATTGGTGGAAGAAAGCGGCGAATGCGTCGCCCAAGGAAGCGTCGAGCCGCTGACCGGGCACCTGTTCTCCGTCGCGGCCGAGGATCGCGCCAGACAGATCGTCGGCGACATCGCCAAGGCCGCGCTGCCCTCGGGCCGGCCCGTCGGAATCGTGGCCGGCATCACGGGCCTCACCCGGGACACGCCGGCGGAGGCAACCATGCGCGCGCTGCTGGCCGCCGCGTTCAATCTTCCGCCCGCGAAGGTCTTCGTCGCCGAGGATATGTGGATCGCCTACCTGTCCTATTTCGCGCTCGGCGAAGGCATCCTGATCTATAGCGGCACCGGCTCCATCGGCTATTACCTGTCCGCCGAGAAGGATGTGATCCGGGTCGGCGGGCGCGGTAATCTCATCGATGATGGCGGCTCCGGTTTCTGGATTGCCCGCGAGGCGCTGAAAGTCATCCTGCGCGCCGAAGAGGAAAACCCCGGCGGGGGCTGGTCGACGATCCTCGGCACCTGCATGGCGGCCGCCGTCGGCGGCACCGACTGGAACGTGGTGCGGGCCTTCGTGTATGGCGGAGACCGCGGCAAGATCGGAGAACTCGCCCGTGCTGTGGGGGAAGCCGCCGAAAAGGGCGATGTGACCGCCAAGGGGATCCTTCGCGCCGCCGGATCGGAACTCGCGCGCCTCGCCAACGCGCTGTTCAAGCGGCTTGCACCGCGGCCGGTGGCGCTCGTCGGCGGCGCGTTTCGTATTCATCCGGCAATCGGCGAGTCATTCCGCCGGGAGCTTTTAGCGCCCGTGGAGGTCATCAATAGCGATGTGGATGCGGCCCTGACGGCCGGCCGGCTGGCATCGCGCGTGCGGTAGGTGTCGTTGGAGGAACCGGAGATGATCTTCGACCGCTGGCTCGACCTCCCCGTCTGGGGCGTTTTCGCCGCGCTGGCGCTGGCCTTCGCGCTCTCCGTCTTCTGCATCCACTGGCTCGCTTTCAGCAAGACGATGGGCCTGAGAACCGGGACGCTCAGTGGCGTCGTGCCGCCCTTCTTCGGCGCCGTCGCCCTCCTGTTCGCGCTGCTCACAGGCTTTCTCGCCAACGACGTGTGGGACCGAAATCGCCTCGCGAACCGCGCGGTTCTGGCCGAACGCGACGGCCTTCTGGCGATTCATGCAATCAGCACCGCCACCATCCTGGACATGTCCGACATCCGCTCAGCCGCCATGTCTTATGCGCGCACCCTGGTCGACGATGAATGGCCGCTCATGGAGGCCCAGGAGAGTTCATCGAAAGCCGGGCAGGAGTTGAACACGCTGTTGGCGGAAGTATCCGACCCGCGTATCGGGGTGGAGGCCGGCGCGGCGGCGCAGGGAGCGCTGCTCGACATAGTCCTAAAGCTTCGAAGTTCCCGTCATGATCGCCTTGCCACGAGCAGCGACCGGACCGACCGCACGAAATGGACCGCGGTCCTGTGCCTCGCCTTCATCACCCAGATCGCCATCGGCATCGTGCATCTCGAAAAACCGAAAGCGCAGCTCGCGGCGCTGGCGATTTTCTCCCTGGCGGTCGTCGTCACCCTGGGGCTCGTGGCCATCCGTGAGCGGCCCTTCGACGGACCGTTGCGCTATTCGGCCGAACCGATAACGGAAGCGCTTGAGATGATGGCTGCCGTGCCAAAGACGCCCTAAGGACATATGAGCCGGGCTTGCGCAGGGGGCCGTTCTTGCTCCACACTTCGCCTGCTCCCTCGCTCCATTAGATCGAATATCAGTGATGCAAGCTCTCTTTGTCGGCCAAACCTATATCGACGTGACATTCCTGGCGGATGAGATCCCCACGGGCGACGACAAGACCGTCGCGCGCGATTACGCCATTTCGTTTGGCGGAAATGCCGTAACGGCGGCATTTGCCTGCGCCAAGCTGGGCATCCCGCCGGATCTCCTCACCTCGATCGCTGACGATTGGCTCGGACGGATGTTCATCGACATGGCGGCGAAATACGGCATCTCGGTCCATCATCGCAAAGTGAAGGAATCCTCCCTTTCGTTCATCATGCCGCATGGGGGAAAGCGTGCGATCGTGCGCTGCCGCGACGATCATTACCTCCATCCCGTGCCGCCGCTGAATATCGCCGGATGCCGCGCCCTGCACCTCGACGGGCACCAGGCCGATGCCGCGATGCATTATGCGCGGATATGCCGGGAGGCCGGCATCCTGACGTCTCTCGATGGCGGTGGGTTGCGCTCCAACACCCACGAACTGCTGGAATTCATCGATGTGGCCATCGTGGCCGAACGGCTGTGCGAGCAGATGAGCCTCAGCCCGACCGAGATGCTCGCCTATCTCAAGGGCCGCGGCTGCAAGATCGGCGGCGTCACATTGGGCGAGCGCGGGTTGATCTGGTACGACGAGGCCGGGACCGAAAGTGTCATGCCGGCACTCGCTGTGCCGTCCGCCGCGGTGATCGATACCAATGGCGCCGGCGATATTTTCCACGGCGCCTATGTGTATTCGGCAATGGCGAACCCGGATCTTCCGTGGCGCCAGCACTTCCTGTTCGCGCGCGCAGCCTCCGCGCATGCGATTCAACATCTCGGCAACGAAGCGAGCCTTCCGACGATTCACGACATCAGTGAGGCGCAGCAACGTTTCGGCGAGCGCAAGCTGGCGGCCTGATTAACGAAAAGCAGAGAAACACCATGCGCGACACGCTTTTTCTCCTGACCCCAGGCTTCACCGATTCGGCGTTTCCCGACCAGCTTTTCTATTGTGCGCATTGCGCGCTGATCGAAGGCGTTCTCGCGTCGTTTCCGGATCTGGGCAGCACGATCGAAATCAGGCGCGTGGCGTTTCCGCGACCGCGCAAGGAGGTCGTCGCGATGGTGGGCGAAGAGCACCAATCCCTGCCGCTGCTCGTTCTCTCCGACGATGCTGCCGACGGTCTCGCCACACGCGTTCACGGCGAGCGCCGATTCATCTCGGACAAGCATGAGATCCTGCGGGCGTTGAGCCTGCGTCACGGTTTCCCGGAGCCCCATCCCTAGGACGCGCGATCACGCAGCCTTCTTCTGGTAGTCCTTGACGTCCGAGAAGGTGATGCCCTTTGCGCGATCCATCTCGTATTGAAGATTGAAATTGTTGGCGGCCATGAAGACCGGGGCTCCATCGAGATCCCGCGCCATGGACGACAGGTGGGAATCGATGAATTTGTCGAGTTCCACGCGGTTGTCCGATTCGATCCAGCGACAGATGGTGAAGCGCGTGGGCTCGTAATCGATGGGCAGACTGTATTCGCCCATCAATCGCTCCTTCAGCACATCGAGCTGGAGCGCTCCGACGACGCCGACGATGGCGCCGGAGCCGTCCTGCGGCACGAAGAGCTGCACCACGCCTTCCTCGGCCATTTGCTGCAGGGCCTCGCGAAGCTTCTTGGCTTTCATGGCATCCTGCAGCTTGATGCGGCGCATGATTTCGGGTGCGAAGCTCGGCACCCCACGGAAGACGAGTTCCTCGCCCTCCGTCAGCGTGTCGCCGATGCGCAACGTGCCGTGGTTCGGCAGGCCCACCACATCCCCGGCCCACGCCTCGTCGGCGATCGCGCGATCCTGCGCGAAGAAGAATTGCGGCGCGTTGAGGCTCATGGGCTTGCCGGTTCGCACCAGCTTCGCCTTCATGCCGCGCGACAGTTTACCCGAGCAGATGCGCATGAAGGCGATGCGGTCGCGGTGGTTTGGATCCATGTTGGCCTGGATCTTGAACACGAAGCCGGTCATTTTTGACTCGCCCGCCTCGACCAGCCGCTTGTCCGATTCCTGGCCTCGCGGCGGCGGCGCGTAGGCCGCCATGGCGTCGATGAGATCGCGCACGCCGAAATTGCGCAGCGCGCTGCCGAAGAAGACGGGCGTCAGATGGCCTTCGCGGAACGCTTCGAGATCGAAGGGCTTGCAGGCTTCCTGCGCCAGCGAGATCTCGTCCTGCCAGGCGTCACGCTCCTCGGGCGGCAGCAAAGCCGCAACGGCCGGATCGAGCGGACCTGACACCTTCATCGGCTCCTCGTCGGTGTCGATCCGTCGCACGAGGTCGCGGCGCAGGTCGTAGGTACCGGCGAATGAGCGGCCCTGGCTGATCGGCCATGTGACGGGCGCCGTGTCGAGCGCGAGGGTCTTCTCGATCTCGTCGAGAAGGTCGAAGGGGCTGCGTGCCTCGCGATCCATCTTGTTGATGAAGGTGACGATCGGGATGTCGCGCATGCGGCAAACTTCGAAGAGCTTGCGCGTGCGCGCCTCGATGCCCTTCGCGGCGTCGATCACCATGATGGCGGAATCCACCGCCGTGAGCGTGCGGTAGGTATCTTCCGAGAAGTCTTCGTGGCCCGGCGTGTCGAGAAGATTGAAGACGCAATCGCCGTATTCGAACGTCATCACCGAGGTGACGACGGAAATCCCGCGGTCGCGTTCGATTCCCATCCAGTCCGAGCGGGTCGAGACACGGTTCTTCTTGGCCTTCACCTCGCCGGCGAGCTGGATCGCTCCGCCGAAGAGCAGCAGCTTTTCGGTCAGCGTGGTCTTGCCCGCGTCGGGGTGCGAGATGATCGCAAAGGTGCGGCGGCGGCCCACGGGGGCCGGAAGATCGGTCATGTGCGGTCTGTTCTCCGGGCTATGCTGAGCCCGACTCTGGGTCAGGGCAACACGTCGCAGCGGCGGCCCTTTACGTTATATGGGGTTTCAACCCATATTGGACTTCCCCGTCAACAACGAAAAGGAGGTGATCAAGTGTCTCATTGTCTTACCCTGCGGTCCCCGGTTTCCGCGACCTTGATCCTGGCCTCTGCCGAGATCGGTGCGTAACGCACGAAAAGGGGCGGTCCACCGGACCGCGGACCCGACAATGGAAAGGCCGCCCGCTCGAGGCGGCCTTTCTTTTTGGGCCTCAGGCGCCCAGAAGATTGCCCGTGCGGGTGCTCGTCCTGCCCGCCACCTTGGCGATGCGCTGGCCGGTGCTGGCAAAGCGGAGAAGGATCCGCGCGAACATGATCCCGTCGGTCGCGGAAACAGCCGGGTGCGCGTCGCCCGTCAGCGGATCGACAATATCGGCCACCACTTCGCCGGCCCGGATGTCGTCGCCCACGGCCTTGCGGAAGATCACCATGCCGGAAGCAGGCGCGATCACCGGCTCGGAGCCCGCCAGGGGGGTCGCCTCGCACCGCGCATCGGGAATGTGGGGCGCCGGTCCGCCAATCACCTCGCGCAGGGTCAGGAAGGCAATCAAGGCTGCGGCGTCCGAAGCGGCGAGCTCGTCCGTCACATCCATCTCGCCCCGAAATTCCAGGGTGGTGGCGTGGCACGCCATGGGGATCGGATAATCCGGGAATCGCCCGGCGAGTTCCGCCCAGGGACGGCTGCAGGCCTCGTCGAACGGGTCATCTCCCGAGATCTCCGCCACGAGCACGGCCCGGGAGCCCAGCAGGGCTGCGAGCGGCGCGAGTTCGTCCGACGAGAGCGTATGCGTGTAGAGATGCACGACGGCCTCGGAATCGCAGTGCATGTCGAGCACGTAATCGGCGTCGATCGCCAGTTCGAGGAGCGTTTTCTTGAGCACCTCGGCGGCATTGCGGGTTTTCCAGGCTGAAAGCTCGGTCAGGAGCGCGTCGCGGATCAACCGCACATTGCTGTCCGCCTCGCCGGTCAGCGAACCCTCGACGCGGTTTCCCACGTCGCCAATGACGTTGGGGTATCCGCGGTTGAAATTCATGCCGTTCGACAGATCGAACCTGCCGACGGGCTCTCCCAGGACCTTCTGCGCAAGGCCGATGGGATTGGCGGAGGGCACGAGCACGATCTCGCCCTCGATCCGCCCTTCGGCCTCCAGCGCCTTCAGCTGCTCGCGCAAATGATGCGCCACGATCATTCCGGGGATCTCATCGGCATGGAGCGCGGCCTGCACGTAGGCGCGGGGACGCGCGCCTTCCTTGCCGAAGCGATGAACCGTCAATGACAGGTTGGCGCCGGGCGCCAACGGCGACAGGGTGATCTGTTCTGTTCTCATGCGCCGGCAATACGATGTCGCGATGTGCGACTCAAGCCCGCCGCCGGGGCTTAAGGCCGCGTCCATCCGTGCGAGCCGAACACGAATCGGTCCGGATGCGTCACCAGCGCAGCCAGCCCGTGCAAGGCGGGCTCGGGATTGACGATCACGAAGGCCGGGACGGTCCGCGCCCAAGCATCATGGGGCGCCTTGCGGTCGAAGGCCTCCCGGAAGCCTCCCTTGTCGAGGATATCCACCATCCGGGGCGCGATCCCCCCGGCGATGAAGACGCCGCCCGATGCCTCGAAGGTCAGCGCGAGATCGCCGGCGAACCGCCCGAGCCACGAGGCGAAGACGTCGAGCGTTTCGCAGGCCAGCGCATCTCCGTCCCGCGCCGCGGTGAGAATGTCGTTGGGAACCGAAAACGGACAGGCGATGGCCTGACAGGCACAAAGCGCGCGGGCCAGCCGGAAAAGGCCGGGACCGGAGAGGACGACTTCCGCCGTCACCCGTCCGCCGACCCGTTCCAGGTGGGGCCACAGCTCCATCTCCCGCTCGGTCACCGGCCCGAATTCCACGTGACCGGCTTCGGTTGCCAGAATGGCAAGCTGTTCGCCGACCGGCACCAAGGCGGCGGCGCCAAAGCCCGTTCCGGGACCCAGCACGACCCGCGTGCCGGCCCTCGCCAGACGCGCCTCGCCGAGCGGCGCGAGATCGCCGCTCGCCGCATCGAGAACCGTCACGGAGGCGGCGACCGGCGTGTAATCGTTGACGAGCGTCACGCGCTCAAGGCCGAGCCCTCGGCCGATCGCCTCCGCGTCGATGGTCCAATGGGCGTTGGTCAGGCGGATGACCGGCCCGTCGACTCGTGTCGCCACCGCAATCATGGCTGAACGGGGCGCGGCCCCGTCATAGCCTTCGAGGGCGCGGCCGATGGCAGCGAGCGGGTCGGGGGTTCGTGCCGTCAAGGTTCGCGGCAGAAAGCGGATCGGCTCGCCGGGGCCGGGCAGCACGGCGAAGCGGGCGTTGGTGCCGCCGATATCCCCGAGCAAAACAGGAAACGCGTACATCAGCCTTCTTCGACCTTCCTGCCTTTGGCCGTCCGGGAGATCAGAACGCGTCCTCCCAGCTTCGGCTCAGGCGCACCGCGGAATTGATGAGCCCGACCATCGAGTATGTCTGCGGGAAATTGCCCCATAACTCGCCGGTCGTGAAGTCCGCGTCCTCGGAAAACAACCCGAACGAATTGCGCAACTTCAGGATCCGCTCGAACAATTCCCGTGCCTCCTCCTTGCGTCCGATGGCGTTGAGGGCGTCCACGTACCAGAAGCCGCAGATCATGAAGGCCGTGTGCATCAAGCCGAAATCGTCCTCCACGTCGTAGCGCAGCAGGAGATCGCCCCGCCGGAGCTTCAGTCCGACCGCGTCCACCGTTGCGACGAAGCGTGGGTCGTCGGGGGACACGAAATCGATTTCGGCCAGCAGGAGAAGCGTGGCGTCGAGATCCTCGCCGCCGAACGACGACACGAACGTGCCCGTCTTCGCGTTGTAGGCCCGCTCATCGATCACCGCATGCATCATGTCGGCTTGAGAACGCCAGAACTCGGCCCGGTCGGGCCGGTTCATGGCGCGGGCGATCTTGTCGAGACGGTCGCAGGCCGCCCAGCACATGACGCTCGGAAAAGTGTGCACCGCCGCCTTGGTGCGCAATTCCCACGGGCCCGCATCCGGCTGGTCGAACACCTCGATGGCGCGCCGACCGAGGGTCTCGAGATGCTCGAACAGTTGTTCATTTCCCGGACGGATCATCCGCCGGTCGAGGAATGCGTGGGTTGAGGCGAGCACGATGCTGCCATAGGCGTCGTTCTGGATCTGGGTATAGGCCGCGTTGCCGACGCGCACGGGTCCCATGCCCCGATACCCGGCAAGTGCCTCAGCCTGCCGCTCTTCCAGATCCGGCGAGCGGGTAATGCTGAAGAGCGGCGGCATGTCCTTCTGGTCGGGATCCGCATCGGCCTCGTCGACGATGTTGGTGATGTAGGTGAGGTATTCCTCCATCGTACGCGTCGTGCCGAGCCGGTTCAGCGCCTGAATGACGAAATAGGCATCGCGCAGCCAGCAGAACCGGTAATCCCAATTGCGCTGCGTGTGAGGCGCTTCCGGCACCGAGGTGGTGAGCGCCGCGACGATCGCGCCAGTCTCCTCAAAGTTGCACAGTTTCAACGTGATGGCGGCTCGGATCACCGCCTCCTGCCACTCGAAGGGAATGGACAGCGAGCGCACCCAGTCGCGCCAGAAATCGACCGTCTGGTCGAGGAATTCGCGCGCGGTCGAATCCGCATCGGAGCGAAGCGGCTCGTCTTCGCCGAAGAAGAACGACAGGGGCCGATCGACCACGAAGGGGCGTTCCTGCGCCACATAGGTGATGGGCGCGTCGGTCGTCAGTCGCAGGGAATGATGCGGTCCGACATAGCGCATATGGCTGCTGCCGCGGGTGATCGAAGGCTGTTGCTCGCCCCAGGAGAAGTGCGGCCGAACCCGCACGCGAATGCGCGGTCGCCCCTTGACGGCGCGGACGCGCCGGATGAGCTGCGGCGGTCTGAAGGTCCGGTCGAAATGTTTGAAGCGTGGTGCGAAATCGGCGATCTCGAGAATGTTGCCGAACGAGTCGGTCATGGTCGAAATCAGCACCGCGGTGTTTTCGAGATAGGCCTGTTCGCAGGTCTGCATCCCGATCATGTCGATGGCGAAAACGCCGCGCTGCTGTTCATCGGATCGGCCCTCGGGACTGTCGAGAAGCGCGGAGAAGACCGGATCGCCGTCGAACCGCGGAAAGCAACTCCATACGATCTGGGCCCGGCGGTCCACCAGGGCGGAAATCATGCAATTGCCGATGACGGCAAGGTCGAGGGAGCTCATGAGGTCAGATATTCCGTTCGAAAGGAAGGGGGCCGCCATTGGCCCATGCGAGGAGTGAATGCCGCAATTCGGCCGGCGTTCCGACCCGCTGCTGGGCGATGGTGTCCCCCGCGCCGATGCGGACCGAGATTCCCCCCTGGGCATTGACCGCCTTGAAGCCATTCTCGTCCGTCAGATCGTCGCCGATAAAGACCGGGCGGCGGCCGAGATACGGCGGCTCGTGCAGGAACGACTCGATGATTTTCCCCTTGCCCGCCGCGGAGGGCAGAATTTCGGCCACCGCCTTGCCGAACTGGACGCGATACTCCGACCCCAGGCTTTCAAGCGCCGCATGYGCCGTCGCGATGCAAAATTCCTTCTCGTGCGCGGCCTGTCTCCAGTGCAGCGCCACCGAACAGCCTTTGTCCTCGATGAGAAGACCCGGCTTGTCCCGAATGATTTCATGCAATCGTTCAACGACCGGGCGCAACGCCGGATGGTCCTCGGCCTGGCAAAGATAGAGATCGCTGCCGATCCGGTGTTCGAGCCCGTGCAGTCCCGCGCTGTCGAAGCGCGCTGATCCGAGCTGCTCGTCCAGGAAGGCGATGGGCCGGCCGCTGATGATCGCGAGAGCGCCGCCAAGCTTTTGCTGCAGGCGAGTCAGGGCGTCCGGCAGGTCTGGCGCAACCCGCACGTCACTCGGCCGTTCGACGATGTCCACCAGCGTTCCGTCGAAATCCAGGAAAAGGGCCCATTGGTCGTCGGCGTCGTAGGGCAATCCTGTCTCCAAACCTTCGGTCTACGTCGCAGCATCGTTCTGCTTTGCCACGTATCTATGGCGCGAAGCCACGGTTGCAACGGCGAAACGCCGACTTCGTCTCGGTTTCGGGGGATTTGAAGTTCGCGCCGTCCGGGCCTGTCGCCCGAGCGGGCGTGGCAGCGCTCAATGGCAGCCACACGCGGAAAGCCTGCCTTGAACGGAGYGGATCGGCTAGATTTTCTTCGCGAATCGATAGGCCTGCACCGACGAAGACCGGTAAGACCCGGCTTCGAACCGGCCATAAAAAAATCCGCAGCGCGCTTGCTGGCGCGCTGCGGATTCGGATTCAAACCAGGCTCAGTGCTCGCGGAATGCGCGGGCGACCTGCTCCATCAGCGGCTTGCTGAAATACTCGAACGGCGTGCGTTCATTCACCTGAACGAACACTTCCGCCTGCATGCCGGCAATCAGCTTCAGGTGGCCGAGGCGCTTGATCTCATCGGCCGGCAACGCGACGCGGATCGTGTAATAGGACGCGCCGGTGCGCTGGTCGTTGGTGACGTCCGCCGAAATGCGCGACACGGCGCCGTGCAACTCGGGGATCGAGCGGGCATGCGATGCATGGACCCGCACCGTCGCCTTCTGCCCGACGGCGACCTGATCGATGTCGGAGGGCTGGACACGGGCTTCGAGATCGAGTTCGTCATTCGACGGCACAATGAACATCACCGGCTCGGCCGGCGAGATGACACCGCCGACGGTGTGCACATTGAGCTGATGCACGAAGCCGGTGCTGGGCGAGCGGATGTCCGTGCGCTTCAGCTGGTCTTCGGCGGCGATCTTGCGCTCCGTATATTCGGCTATCTTGCCCTGCATCTCGCGAAGCTCCTGAAGGGCTTCGGCGCGCATCTGCTCGTCCACCTGGATCATCTGGAACGACGTTTCGGCGATGCGGCCCTCGGCTTGCGCGACAGCTGCGATAAGCTGCCCGCGCTGGCCTTCGATGCTGGCGCCGTCGCGTTCGAGCGCATTGAGTCGCGGAAGCTGCACGAGGTTCTTCTCATACAATTCACGAACGCCCTTGAGCTCCTCGGCGATGAACGTCGCTTCACGGGCTTTCGACGCCTGCTGGGCGCGCAGCCCTGAAATTTCGTCCTGAGACTGCGAAATCCGCTTCCGCAGCTGATCCTTCTGAGCGTCGCGCGCGCCACGCCGCGCCTCGAACAGGATACGCTCCGAGCTCATCATCTTGGCGATGGCCGGCTCGTTCATGCGGTTGGCGAATTCCGGTGGCGTGGGAACTTCCTTGGCGCCGTCGCGCTCCGCCTCGAGGCGGGCCTGACGGGAAATGAACTCGTCGAGCTGCTTCGACACAACCTGGAGGTTGGCCCGTGTCACGGTCTCATCGAGACGCACGAGAAGCTCGCCCTCGGCGACCCGCTGGCCTTCGCGAACGTTCAGCTCGCCGACGATCCCGCCGGTTCCGTGCTGGACCTTCTTGATGCTGCTATCGACCACGAACTGGCCGCCCGCCATGACGGCGCCGGACAGGGTCGCGGTGCCGGCCCAGAGGCCGATGGTGCCGCCGAACAGCGCGATCATGGAGATGCCCGCGATGGTCGCCCGGCGAATGGCCGCCTGATGCTTGGACTTCTTAGGCGCTTGCTGGATCAACATTATCCGACCTCCCGCAGGGACGAGCCCGGCGCTGCCCGCGGCGCAGCGGGTGCTGCGGCCGGCGTGGTGTTGCGTTTCATGACCGACTGGAGAACTTCGTCGCGGGGGCCGAGAGCCTTGATGCGGCCCTCTTCCATGATGCCGACGAGATCCACGTTGCCGAGGGCGGCGGGACGATGCGTGATGACGATCACGATGCCGCCGCGCTGCCGGACCGCCAGAATGGCGCCGTTGAGGGCCTCGTCGCCCGCGCCGTCGAGGCTGGCATTCGGTTCGTCGAGAACGACCAGGAAGGGGTCGCCGTAGAGAGCCCGAGCGAGGGCCACGCGCTGGCGCTGACCGCCCGACAGCGAAGCACCGCCCTCGCCGATATGGGTGTCATAACCGTCGGCAAGCGACAGGATGAGCTCATGGGCGCCGGCTGTCTGCGCGGCCTTCAGGATCGATTCCGGCGAAGGCTCGTGCTGGAAGCGCGAGATGTTCTCCGCCACCGTGCCGTCGAACAATTCCACGTCCTGCGGCAGGTAGCCGATATGGCGTCCGAGATCGTCGGATTCCCATTGCTCGATGGCGGCGCCGTCGAGGCGGATCTCGCCACGCAGCGTCGGCCAGACGCCCACGATCGCACGGGCGAGCGTCGACTTGCCTGAGGCGCTGGGGCCGATGAGGCCGAGGCCCTGGCCGGCCCGAAGCTCGAGGCCCGCCGCCTGGACGATGGCCTGCTGGCCGCCGGGAGCGCCCACATAGATGTCTTCGAGAACGATGCGCTGCTTGGGAGCCGGCAGCGGCATGCGCTGCTCCTGGGCGGGAACCACCGACAGGATGTGCTCGAGGCGATGGTAGCCCTGACGCGCGGCCGTGAAGCCCTTCCAGTTCGCCACCGCGATTTCGATGGGCGCCAGAGCGCGCGACATCATGATGGAGGCGGCGATCATCGAGCCGCCCGAAACCTCGCCCTGGATCACCAGATAGGCCGCAAGCCCGAGGATGCCCGATTGCAGCACCATTCGGAACACCTTGGCGAAGGCGCTGATGCCCGAGGTAGATTCGCTCGACGCCAGCGCGGCGTCCACGTGCTTGGTGTGGACCTTGGCGTAGCGGATGCCGAGGAAGTTCGTCATGCCCAGCGCCCGGATGACTTCCGCGTTGCGGCGGCTGCTCTCGGCCATCATCTGGCGTTCGGCGCCGCTCTTGGCGAGCTCGTAGGCAGGCTTCTTGCTCTTGGCGTCCGTGTAGAGCGTCAGCAGGATGATGACGATGCCGCCGATGACCGACATCCAGCCGAGCCACGGGTGGATGATGAAACAGCCAATGAAGAAGATCGGCATGAAGGGCATGTCGAACATGGCTGTCGGGCCGAGGCTCGACAGGAACCCGCGGACCTGGTCGAGATCGCGGATCGGCTGCAGGCTTTCGGACGATTTGGCGCCCTTGAGGGGCATCGCGGCGACGAGATCGAACACGCGGCGGGACAGGATCTCGTCGAAGCGGGCGCCGATGCGGGCCAGCATCTTGCCGCGCAGTGCGTCAAGCCCGCCCTGGAGCAGGTAGGCCGCCAGCACGATCAACGACAGGCCGATCAGCGTCGAGATGCTGCGGCTCGACAACACGCGGTCGTAAAGCTGGAGCATGTAGATCGACCCGGTCAGGGCCAGGATATTCACGACCGCCGAAAAAATCGCCACGCCGCCGAATGACGGAAGGCACACCTTCAAGGCGTCGAAAACTTCGGAACTCTCTTGCCTGCGGCTTCTCGCTGCCTGCTTCATCTTTTCTATCCCATGGCGGGCCGTCAGCCGACGCCGCGCGGTCTCAGTTGCGGTAAATCAGGCAGGATGCGGACATCATACCTGAAGTGAGCCGCCTTGTGACGGCCTCAAAGTGATTAGGCTTAGGGCGAGGATATCGTTTCGTTGAGCGTTTCGCTCGCCCGCCAGGGCTGGAAGGCCCCTGAGGTTTACGTTACGCCATGTCTTTTGTAACCGTATTCTATGTAACTCTGTCAACGAAAAGAATCCGCGACCATATGTTCCAGCCCGTTCGGAGGGGGAAATTATAGCGCAAATCGTACCAGTATAACAATGCAATACAATCGATATGGTTCATGGAAATTCGGGCGCGGGGAGCGCCAACCATTTCCGGAAAACCTCGGGAAGTGATCGAGCCGAAATGCTGCTCGTTCGCGGCGGAACCTCGTGGTCATTCGTGGCAATCTTGAGGCTTTGAAAAAATACCGCCCGTTCCACAGGCAC
>NZ_JBFUHH010000075.1:0-22452 GCF_056402495.1 Microvirga sp. P4_A5
CTACCAGGCCGACTTGCCCATCAATGCCGGAACCGCATCGTTCGCGCTGGCCCTGGCGGGACGCCCGCCGCTCCCGACGCGGCCGTGGGGCGAGTGGGTGCGGGCGGCGCGGGCGGATTATGAACACAGCCTTGCCCCTCTGCCCCAGCCCGGCGCTCTCGATTTTGGCCGGATCATGATGCATCTCAACGAGACTTTGCCCGACGATACGATCGTCTGTTCAGGGGCGGGCAATTATACAGGCTGGGTTCATCGCCACTGGGTGTTTCGGACCTTCCGTTCTCAGCTTGCCCCCACTTCTGGCGCGATGGGATACGGCGTTCCCGCGGCAATCGCCGCCAAGCTGGCGTGTCCCGAGCGCACCGTTCTCTCAATTAGCGGGGACGGGTGTTTCCTGATGCACGGCCAGGAACTTGCCACCGCGGCTCAATATGGCGCCAAGATCCTCTTCCTGGTCGTGAATAATGGGATGTATGGCACGATCCGGATGCACCAGGAACGGGAGTATCCGGGGCGGGTCTACGGCACGGCACTCGCAAACCCTGATTTCGTGATGCTGGCCCGGTCCTACGGACTGCAGGCGGAGCGGGTGGATCGGACGGGGGACTTCGGGGGCGCCTTGGAACGGGCGCTCGACGCCAAGGGGAGTGCGTTGATCGAGCTGATTGTCGACGAGGACGCATTGTCGGTCCGATCCAGTCTGTCAAAGCTGCGTCAGGCTTCGTTTGAGCGCCAGAGCACGCACCGCTAATCCATTGACGATCGCGAGTCCCTGTCTTGTTGGAGAGATATCGATGAACTTTGAAAGAACCGCGTGGGCACCGCTTTCTGACAAGGACCACGAGTTTCATTACAATCCGCAGTGTGCCTTTCCCAATTTCAAGGATTATCAGGCCCTGAGGGCGCCCGCCAACGCGGAGGCGCGTGCCACTTTGAAATGTCATGCCGACGTCGCGTACGGCGAGCACGGGCTGCGCAAACTCGACATCTATCCCGCGGAGCGGCAGGGAGACGGCGCGCCACCGGTTAAGATGTTTTTTCACGGTGGCTACTGGCGCGCGCAGGACAAGGAAAATTTCGCGTTTCTGGCGGGGGTCCTTGTGCCAAAAGGAATTACGACGGTCATCGCCAATTACGAACTCTGTCCAGGATCGACGCTCGATGGCGTCGCCGATTCAGCGGTTGCTGCCTTAGAGTGGGTGCATCGTCATATCGCCGATTACGGGGGTGATCCGTCTAAGATCAGTATTTCAGGGCACTCCGCTGGGGCGCACCTGTGCGCCGAGCTGATGGCCGTCGATTGGGAGGCGCGCGGGATTGATCCCGGGTTCATCGCAGGTTCCGTCATGATCAGTGGCATCTTCGACCCCAGCCCGGCCATGCGCACCACCGTGAACGAGGAGCTGAAACTGACGGCGGAGATCGCGGAACGCCACAACATGGAGAAGCGGCAGCCGTTTGTGACTTGCCCGTCATGGATCATTGTCGGCGGCCTCGAACCCTGGCATTGGATCGATCAGTCGTTTCGGTATTCCCATCATCTAAGGCGAAACGGACAGGATCCCGAGGTTCACGTCCTCCCAGGCTACAATCACTTTAACATCATCCAACAATACCTCGATGCCAACAGCCCTCTTCTCCGGGCGACACTTCTAAGCGCTGATCCGCAATAAGGCTGTCCGCCCCTACCGCTCTTGTGAGGAAGCTCATGATGACCAAGGAGACACCATGCCACCAGACTGGCGCATGACGCTTTATGATCTCGCTCTTAGCGAGGCACCGATCGATCTGCCTGGTGACGTGCATCGTTTCATCTATGTGCACCAAGGGAGGGCGATGATCGACACCGATGGAACGAAGGTGGAGGTCCAATCCGGCGAGGGCGCGTTCATTAGTCAACGCAGCCGCATCGCGGGCGAAGGTAATGTCTGGATCTACGAAGTCGGACCCGATGGCCGACAATTGCTGGCCGCTCCAGACCTGTCGATCGTGCTTTCCCGCCGGTTTCCCCTCGACCTCGCGCCGGCGTGGCTTCTGCGCGCGGATCGGATTGAATCGACCCCTGGATCTGCCACCCCACGTCACGGCCATCGCGGGCCGGGCATGCGCCGCCTTATCAAAGGGCGGTTGCAAGCCGAGATCGGAGATAGCATCGAACGCATCGACGCGGGGCATGCCTGGTTCGAGAGTGGACTGGAACCGGTCATCGGAACCAACACTCATTCCGAGAACAGTGCCTTTGTTCGCGTCATGGTTCTCCCGATGGAGTTGGAAGGCGGAAAGAGCTCCTTCGTCCCAACCACTCCCCAGGATGCAGCAAAGCCCCGCGCGGTGGCGAACCGCCTCTTCGGCGAGGTCGTCATGACAACTGCCAAGCCTTAAGGCATTGCCCCGGAGCGGAGCTAGATGTTCAGTCCCGGCATTTGATGGATTGGATCGAGAATGAATCGATGTGGCTCTGTTGTCCAGCATTTGCAGATGAATTCGTAGAGCGTGAGGCCCTTGAGTGTCTTGAGGCGTCGTCCGAAATTGTAGGCTGAGACGAAGTCGGCGAGGTGTCGTCTGAGTTGGTCGTGATCGTCGTAGTGGAATCGCTTGACGGCGCATCCTTGGTGGTGCGGTTCATTTCGCTCGACCTGGCCATTTGTCCCCTCTGAGGAACGGGTTGCCAAGCAATTCCAAATTAGAGCGACAATAGTTTAAGATTGATGAGGAATTGCTTCGATCTTATTCCGCAACGGGGGAAATTCTTCGAGCGCCGATCGTCAATCACGGCAACTTCGGTTCGCCGATCGGATCGAGGATCCGGTCAAGCATTCGAGGCTCGGGCCATGGATACCAAGTCGCTCCGCCGCCGGTGGAACCACAGGCAGGCCTTTCAGGAGGCGCGCTGCGCGGCGCCGATACGCCCGTCAGTCCCTGGAATATTGTGCTATCCGATTAGTGTACCGGGCGCGTCTCGACCTTATGTCGCTCATCCAGTGCAAGATCCCTTATGAGCGGATCAAACTCGATCTTCCGAAAGTTCCCAGACCCGTTCCTCGGCCCAAACGCGGTGTTGAGGGCGTGCCGGCGACGAACGGGCCCGATGCTCCATTGACCGCGCCCCTAAATCAGCTAAGCGGCGGGAACCTTCCTGGATCCCGCCGCGACGTTGAAGGACAGCGCTATGATTTTGGGCTTACGTCGAACTTGAACCATTTTTCGGAGAGGGTCTTCATCGTTCCATCGGCGATCATCGACGTGAGGGCGGGATCGAGTTTCGCCTTCAGGTCCTCTTCGCCCTTTCGAAGGCCAAGACAGGTATCAGTGGCCATGATGCCTCCGACCAGCAGGGGACCCGCCATGACAACTTCTTCGTTGCCCGGACGGGCCACGGCGTCCCGTAGATACACGATGTTGTCGAAAACGGCGTCCACACGTCCCGCCAGCAGATCAAGAGTATGCTGTTCCGAAGACTTGTAGGTCTTCACCGTGACATCTCCTTTGAAGGTCTCCTCGATGAACTGCTGCTGGCTGGTCGACAGCGGAACACCGATCGTCTTCCCTTTTAGTGCGGCCTGGATCTGCTCGAGCACTGGCTGCCACGCTGCCTTTTCGTTGGTGGACATCGCCTCGCCGGTCTTGGGGAGCTTGGCAAGCGGGGACGATTTAAGGACACCGAAAGTGTTAGACGTTCTCGCGTAGGGAACCGTGAAGTCCATAACCTCACGACGCTTCGGGTTAGGGCCCATGGTCAGCACGGCGTCGAATTTCTTCGCGAGGAGAGCCGGCACCTGGCTATCCCAATCCTGAGCAACAATATCGCATTTTAGGTTCGCCCGCTTGCACATCTCGGTGGCGACGTCGATGTCGTAGCCGACCACCTTCCCGTCTGCGGATGTTGAATTGTACGGTGGAAACGCGCCCTCCACGCCGATAGTAATTTGTGTCCATTCCTTAGCCCCCGCCGGCGGCGCGTACGCAACAACGAGCGCGACGAGTGAAGCCGCACACACCACAAATTTTTGCATTTTCATTGCGTTTCTATCACTTGTTCAAGTTCTGCTACGGTTGAGCGAGGACGGTCCAACTGCAGTTTGGTTGGCCCGGCTCTGGCGCGAGTGAGGTTAGCTGCCCGGTTGCACGGCGCAAGTCAAATGCCGACCTGCGTACTGCGACTGGCGAAGTCGGACGAGGCGACTTTGAGAAATTGCAACGCGCCGCCGTTAAGTGACGAGGAGAYGGGGATGAACACTGAAAAAGACGTTGAGGGTGAACCCTACGAATGGCCGGAATCGAAGTGGCGAGAGATCGTCGGGCGTGCGCGCGCAGGTCGCGATCTCACGCCCGCCGCCTGGCCGCACGCCGCGCGTTGCGCCGTGGCGCTGTCGTTCGATGCGGACCATGATACGATCCCGCTCAGGGACGGGTTGAAGAGTCCGATGTTGATCAGCCAGGGTCATTACGGTTCTCGTCGAGGCGTGCCCCGCATCCGCGCGCTCCTTGAACGCGAAGAGATTGCCGCGACCTTTTTCTACCCGGCGGTGTCGGCTATGCTCTACCCTGACGAGGTGCGCGGCGTCGTACAGGACGGACATGAGATCGGTATTCACTCCTGGATCCATGAGCGTAATAATCTTCTGCCCTACAGGGTCGAACGCGACTTAAGCTTTCGCGCAGCCGAGAAGTTGTCCGAGATTTCGGGACGCGATCCCGTCGGCATGCGGACTGCGAGCTGGGATTTTTCGCCGAACACGCTTGAGATCATCCGCGAGATGGGATTGCTGTATGATTCGAGCCTCATGGCCGATGACGAACCCTATGAGTTGTGTCTGAACGGCAATCCCACCGGCATCGTCGAACTTCCGCCCGAGTGGATCAGGGACGACGCGGCTTATTTGGTCATGGACCGATTTTCGGCTCTGCGCCCCTACACGGCCCCCTCCGCCGTGGATGAGATTTTCAAGGCGGAGTTCGACGAAGCCTGGGAAGAACGCGGCCTCTTCCTCTTGAYGCTTCACCCGGATGTCATCGGCCACCGCAGCCGGATCGGCATCCTGCGACGGCTGATCCACCATATGAAGGTGCGTGGCGGATGCTGGTTCGCCACGCACGCCGATGTAGCCCAATGGTGCAAGGACAAGGCACTCGCCCCATGAAATAGGATCCCCGCTACGGATAGGGATCTCCGAGACCATCCTTGACCTTTGCCGGGTCTTTCCCAGCGAGGGAAAGGAAAGCGGTCCCTGGACGGGCGATGCGTGAAAACAACCGCCCGAACACGATCCCGTCAGCGCGGGCCCGCAGGACAGTGCGGGGTGTGTCGAGCGGTGCCTCGGGCGATACGACCTCTGCTACGACTTGGCCTTCCTTGACGGACTCGCCCAGTTCCACCTTGTGCACGATAATTCCAGGGGTGAACGCCCGCACATGGTCCACCGCATCGACCGGCGTCGCGTCACAGAGCGCAGCCGGCAACTCTCCTGGGTCACCCGCAATCGCGTCCTTGCGTTGGAGAAAACGGATGATCGCATCCGCGTCGAACGCGGCGAGGTCGTCGTTTACATCCGCCTGTCCGCGATATTCCATCGTCACGGCAATGCAGCCGTGATTGAGCGGAACGTCGGGATAGGCCTCCTTGATGCGAACCCAGGGAAGATCGCAGGACTCGTCGAAGCTGCCGCCCGCTCCACCGGTTGAAAGAAGGGTGGCGCGGCTCTGCGCCTGGGCGGATAGCGCAGCGGCCGCCGGCCATGCTGCCTCGTTGCAATAGAGATACGTAACGCCCTCGAAGTGACAATGCAGGTCGAGGACAATATTGGCGTCGATCGCAAGGCCTAGGAGACGGACGCGAAGGGCGTCAAGTTCGAGGTAGCCCCGTAGCTCACACACCGCTTCGCGCAAGGCCGCCCGAACGATGCGGTCGTTTGCGCAGGCGTCGTCACCGAGTTTTCCCTTCAACCGCGAGACCACGACATCGGACACGTCCGGAAAACTGCGGTTGAAATTGCCGCCACCCCCAAGGTCGCCCCGGCCGATATGCATGTTCAACATACGCTGCGAGAGGCCGATCGGATTGGCGAACGGGACGACGACGATCTCACCCTTCAGATCTCCGGCACGATCGATCACGACAAGCCGCTGGAGAAGATGGTGGGCGACCAGCATCGCCGGCGTCTCGTCCGCGTGCAGCGCCGCTTGGACGTAGATCTTGGGGCCGGATCCGGGTTCGCCAAAGCGATGAACCTGCAACCGGCGCGTCGTTCCAAAACTTCCTTGCGGAATCTCCATCTCTTCAACCCGGTGCATCGCGTCCTCCTCCTCGTTGCGCGTCCGCGCGTTTGACGCCGCGCAGCCTTCCCGGTTCTGTAACATCCCGAACGCGATTCGTGAGCCGCGCGCATTGATCACCACAAGGATCCGAGAACGATGAAACGAGCCGACGCGATCTCCAAGGCCGAGAGTTTTTTCGATTCCGGAACCTTCCAGACGAGATTGGGACGGCTCATCGCAATGCCGACGGAGAGCCAAGACCCCGATCGGACGAGCGTTTTGCACGCCTACCTTTCCGAGGAAATGCAACATTGGTTCGAGTCCCTCGGCTTCACCTGTACGCTTCTGGTGCACCCGGCCGCGAGGGCGCCGTTTTTATTCGCGGAACGCATCGAGCAGGAGCACCTTTCGACGGTCTTTGGCTACGGCCACGGCGATGTCATTCGCGGCATGGAATCGACCTGGATTGAGGGGCTGGTGCCCTGGGCACTCACGCCCGTTGGTAACCGATGGTACGGGCGCGGCGTTGCCGACAACAAGGGTCAACATGCGATCTGCATCGCCGCGATTGAGGCGGTGCTCGAGGTTCGAGGCCAGCTCGGCTTCAATGCGAAGTTTCTCATCGAGATGGGTGAAGAGGTCGGCTCGCCGGGATTGCGCGAATTATGCGCGGATCAGCGTGATCGATTCCGGGCCGATGTGCTCATCGCCTCCGATGGCCCCCGTCTCACGATGGGACGTCCGACGATCTTTCTCGGAACGCGTGGGGTGGCAACGTTCGACCTTTCCATCGTGGCGCGCAAGGGCGGACATCATTCGGGAAATTGGGGTGGCGTGCTCTCCGACCCTGCAATCCAGCTTGCCCATGCCATCGGCTCCATTACGTCGCCGAGCGGCCGAATTCAGGTGGACGCTTGGCGACCGGAGGGAATCCCGGACTCCGTGCGCGCCRTTCTGTCAGACTTCAGGATCGATCCCGGACCCGACGGGCCGGCGCTTGATAGCGATTGGGGCGAACCGGGACTCACCGCCGAAGAACAGGTGTTCGGCTGGTGCTCGTTCGATGTCCTGGCCATGCGGTCCGGAAATCCCGACGCACCCGTCAATGCGGTTCCCCCGAGCGCATGGGCGCGCTGCCAACTGCGGTTCGTGACCGAAATCGATGCGGCGGACATTGTGCCGGCGCTGCGCCGACACCTTGCGCGACATGGTCTGGGTTTCGTCCAGGTCGAGGAAGTCGAGGAGATGTCACTGGCAACGCGGCTCGACCCGGCGGATCCATGGGTCACGTGGGCGGCGGGTTCCATCGAGGAGACGACGGGGACGTTGCCGGCGATCCTTCCCAATCTGGGTGGGACCCTGCCGAACGACATTTTCGCACATGTCCTCAGCCTGCCCACGATTTGGGTTCCTCATTCTTACCCGGGATGCCAGCAACACGGACCGGACGAGCACTTGCCTACGTTTATCGTGCGCGAAGGGCTTGCGATTATGGCAGGGCTTTACTGGGACCTTGGAAATAGGCCGTGAGGTTTTGAGGGACACCCCACCCGCCGGACGTCGTTGGATTGCAAGGATTTTTCGCAATCCTTAGCAACCACCTGTCGTCGAACCCATCTATAATTTAATGCGGAACGCGAGGACAGAAACGAAAGCGTTCATTCGGGCAAGTTAATTCACATGTGAACCCGGGCGCTGTTCCCATTTAAGCAGCCTTCTTTCGAAGGCGAGTTTCGTATATATTCACTCAAGACATCGATCAGCCTGTTATCGACTGCGTACAACCAGGGAGGCCTTCATGGCCGTCAGAAAGCAGTCTGCTAGATCCGAAGGCAGGATTACCACTCCTAGATCGCGGCGGGTCAAGACCCTCCCAAGCGGACCCGACACCACTATTCACTACGAAGGCGACAAACTCGCCGTGGTGGTCTTTAGAAAGAATACTGGCGGTGGTGCGGGCGGGATCAAGCGGCCCACTATCGATATCTGCAAGTGTACAAAGACAGTCTATAAATGCTCGACGACTTCAGAGGGCAACACCATCTGCAAGGAAGAATGTACAGAGTGGGATTGTAAGACGATCGAAGCGGCGCTTTAGGCGTCGCCGCCTTTTTCACCTAAAGCTCGCTATGCGGCCGGCACCTTCATGCCAGACAGGGCAGGGACTAAACGACCTGTTGCCCTCACCCCACCTGCGAACGGCGGGTCTATCGCCACTAACCCGCATCCGGGCTCCAATGTCGACACGAATGCCGGAGGGGGTCCCCGGGGCCGCGGGAACCGCCAGCGGCCAAGAAACTCTTCCGAACAGCTTTAGAAGGGCGCTTGGAAGGAAGCGTGATCGGGCAGCGTATACGTGGCGATCGCCGACAGCGGATTGTTGGTGGGTGTAGAACCTTTGCGGAACGATGAGATGGAGGTCATCCTTGGCTCGCGTCATACCAGGCCATCGGCCGGTCGCGCGACAGGCGCACGACCAAGATCCACGCGCTGACCGATCGCGACTGCCGACCCATCGCGTTTCTGCTCACCGGCGGCCAGGTCGCTGATTGCACGGCGGGTTCGGCCGTGCTGAAGCAGATGCCGGCCGCCCGCATTCTGCACGGCGACAAGGGGTATGACAGCCACGCCATCCGCCGGCAGGTCGAGGAGAACAGCACGATGCCGAACATCCCACCGAAGGCTAACCGCCGCTGGAAGAACTGCGTTTCACCGATGCTCTCCCGCGACCGAAACGCCATCGAGCGCATGTTCTGCCGCCTCAAGGATTTCAGGCGCGTCGCCACGCGATACGACCGCCTCGCCGTCAACTTTCTCTCCGCCGTCTGCATCGCGGCAGCTACTGGATACGAGTCCGGACACTAAAACTCGCCGGCTACGTTGTCGGCATAAGCAGTGGTATTCGAGCACGACATGATAGCAGATGAAACACCGGCGCCGACGTTCCGGTCGATCACGCGCCGAAGCTTTCCTCGGCGCTGTTTGTCGCCGGCGACGATGTCATCAGGCACTCGTTGCTCAATGACGTCATTTCATGGCGCAACCGGCAATGACGTCCTAAACGGGTGGCGGGGGGCGACGTGTCGTACGGTGGCGATAGCAACGAGACGCTCGCAGGCGCCAGGGACGCGGACCAACGCTCCGGCGGTCGTGGCGACGACATCTTCCACATTGGCGATACGCGCCACTTGGTCATTGAAGCAGAAGGCGAGGGCAACGACGTCGTCTTCGCCAGCGTGAGCTTCAATCCCCAAGGCGTCCGCGTCGCCCCTCTTTAACGGCGCTGCGGACGCAAGGATCGGGCGAGCCCGCGGATCACGTCGTCCTCGATCACCGCGACCTCCGCCTCGTCGGGCGCGGCGGCTTCGGGTTGCGGTGGCGCGATTGGGCGTGCGCGTACTGCTGGCTCGGTGAGCACCGCCGCCGCCTGTCGAGTGACGCGGTTTTCCAGCGCGTCGAGCAGGCTGTCGAGACCGGCGTTCGTCGCTTCCATCTCTCGTGGTTCCGGGACGCCCTCCAGAGCGATGGCGCCGTTTCGATAGCTGGGCTCATCGCTAATCTCGGGACCAAACCACGCCGGCGGCTGAAACGAATGTGCTGCCTCATCGCTGTCGAACTCTACTGTGATGAGATCAAGGAGTCCTGGTGATACGATGCGAACAAGGCCAATGACCTGCTGGYCGATCGAGAGGCTCGTGCGGAGACAGTCGATCCGACCGGCAGTCGCGGCCAGCAGGGCTTCGGCGTGGCTGCGCGGGATCTCGGCGCGCTCAACGCCGCCTTCCGCACGCTGAGCGCCGGTCACGACGACGGCTCCCCGCTCGCCCTCCAGCCGGACCGAGGTGCTGCGCTCGCCCGAGGCAGGAAAATAACCTTCAACGATCCGCGTTCCGCCTCCCGTTCTCGCCGCGAGGCGCGCGAATGACGACGCGATCAGAAAAGAACGATTGTTCATCCGGTACTGCTTCCCATCCCTGCCACAACTCAAGGTTCTATAGTACTCCTAGTGAAGGTTAGCGTTAGAGGAGTATCTGCCGAAAGGGCTTATTTCATTCCTGTTCTGGTCGCGGGTGTGCTTCGCAACGTCAAATTTTTGACGTCGTCCCGATCGCGGGCGCTGCCTCCAAAGTCCCGGATGCGGTCGCGCCCCCGACCTCAAGCTGAACACCTTCTCACGCCCACCGCGGCAAAGGATGTCGTTGCCACCCAGCCCGGGCAAGATAGCGCCTTTCGTACGAGCCTAAGTCACATCCTTAAACTTGCTCCCGACGACGACGATTGCTGGCGATCGACACAGTTCGTCGCGACCACGATCGGTCAGTCCTTGGACCCCACTGGTGCCTGACGGCTTTCCACGTCACGCTGGATTGACCGAGATTGGCTGCACGCCGGGGCGTCACCATCCATCGGGCTGTTTCGGCGTGTACACCGGGTGTGCGTCGTCGCCTGAGAGGCCGGCGCGATCATGCCGGGATGAGCCTGTAGCGTTCGCCGGCGGCAGATGGCAGTCGAACAACCAGGCTTCGGCCGGCTGCAGGTTCGCCAGCAGCTGGCCCCGCATCGCCGGATCCTCAAACCGGGCCCCATACCGTCTCACTCGTTCCTCCCGCACGAGCCTTTCATACTCGGTCAGGATCGCCTCGTTCCACACGGCAAGGCCACGCGCCTTGAGAGCGAGGCGTTGACTCTTGTTATAATGGTCACGCGTGACCGCGGCCTCACGCGCGGTCGGTTCGAGCCCCTCTGGCTCATGGTCCAGGATCGCCGACGCGGCTGCGCCGGGAAGGTCGATCGCCGAGGCGAGGAAGGTCGCCAGCGCGTCGCGTAATTGGTGCAGGGTGAAATGCCGCAATCCTGCTTTTGCTAGCAAGTCGACCGACCTTGCGCAGCCCTCTCCATTCCCGCGCAACCGGTTCAGCAAGCTGTTCAAAACGCTGTCGGACACTGGGTTGTCAGCCATTTCATCCCGGCCACGCAGTTTGGACCGACTCGAGGCGAAGACCCACACCGAGTTCTGACGTCGGTTCGGCGCGGCAAGCGCGCGGCCGAGCGTGCGGCGGTACATCTCGGTGGGGACGGGGAGTGTGAAGTGGCGCTTGCTTTTGATGTCGGCCGGCAGCCAAGCGACTTCGTACCACCCTTTGTCGGCCCGGCGGTCATCGATGCGAGCGCACCGGACCGCATAGGCGGCATGGGTCCGCTGCGTGCTCAGCGCCACCCACCACAAGGCCGCCATGGTGATCTCGTTGGTGCGCAGCGCGAGCTTGCGTCCTGGGGCAACGCGGTGCTTCTCGGCGATGAATAGCAGCATCGCGACGTGTTGCGGAGTCAGGGCCGCGACCGGTGCCCCGCCGGTGTCTATCCGCGTCTGGGCCCTCGTGGCGTGCCTTACGTGCCGCAGCTCAAGCCACCATGGCGGGATATCGCCAAGTCCGGCCGCGTCGTGATGAGCCTTGGCCCAGCGCAGGGCAGATTTCGTGTAGACGACGAGCTTGCGCTGGGCGCCGGTGCGCTTGTCGTCGTTCCATTTATTGCGAAGGGCTTCGATCTGGCTTTTGCGGAGGTCGCGCAAAAGGACCGTTTTCAGTGGGGCAAGGTCGGAGTGCCCCAGGATGGCGCTAACCTCCTTGGCGGTTTTGGGGGAGGGCGGTCGGGTCTTACCCGTATAAGTGATGGTCGGTTGTGCGATCTTGTCGGCGATGAAGCGGTCGACGAGCGTCTCCCACGTCCACGCGCCGGCGGCGCGCGCGCTGATTGACCCGATCGTGCCGACCGCGCGGGCGTGGCCAAGTCCCAAGGCGCGGCTCGAGAGGTAGTCGCTAGCGTCCTGACCAAGGCGCAGCAATTGGCGCACCCGTCCGGCGAGTTCTGCCGCCTCGCGACCGCTATAGAGAACCCCGCTCCGGCGCAAGTCCGGCTTGGTCTCAGGGTTGCCGACGGCCCCGAGCCGTTTAAAGGTGCCATTGAATTTCAGGTACCAGGCCGCCCTCTTACCCTGGACACGGATTGTCAGGCCGCGCTCGGTTGGATCGCGCAGCACGAGCGGGGCTGCGAGGGGTGCCGGCCGTCAATTTCTGCCAGGGCCCGTCTCAGGATCGCCGGGCCAAATCGCACGTGTTCGGTGGGCATGACGGACCTCGAAAAGTGGATATGGCTATTGATTCCATATCCACTGCATATCCACCAGCCGGATTCTGCGCAGTGTTTTTCACCCAAAATGGCGGATTCTGTTGATCCGCAAGGAGCCCCGGTCGGATCCGTCAGCAAGAGCAAAAGACATTATATTTCAGGGAATTACTAGGTTTTGTTGAGTGGCTGGGGGACAAGGACTCGAACCTTGACTAGCGGAGTCAGAGTCCGCTGTTCTACCATTAAACTATCCCCCAACGAAGCCGTTGATCTTGCGGCGCTTTTCAAAAAAAGCGGGCCGGCCGGGCCGGAGAGGTGCAAGCAACTTTCGTGGTGGCGCTGAGATAGGGGCTTTTTTAATCCCGGTCAACCGCTCGTGAGCCTTATTCTGACCGGCGCTGATCCTGAAAGATTGCCCCGATTCCAGGGTGCCGCAAACCGCCCCTGTCTAGCTCTTCGTCGAGGGTGACGTGAACGTCATGGTGAAAGGGCGTCCGGCGATGGCGGCGCCAAGCGTCGGCGTGACGGCGACGGGGGTGCAGGCATCGAGCGAGCTCAGGATCAGGCCCATGATCCGCTTCTGTTCCTCCACATAGCCGTTGAAGGTCGAATAGGTGATGCGGGGCTTGCCGAGGACGTCGCCGTTTCGCTTGAAGCTGAAACTGATGGTGACCTGAAAGTTCTGCGTCCCCGCGGGCGGAAACCAGCAGGACCAGAGCGCCGCGCCCATCTCCTGGAGGGTGTTGACGGGCGGTCCCATGGGGGCCTGCTGGGCATGGGCCGGCAAGGCTGCCATCAACGCGAGCGCTGCGCCCGTCATCAGACACTTCATGGAATCCCCTCTCATCGCGCCGAAATCTAGCAGAGGACCGGGTGGTTCTTGCAAGCGGGATTGGCCGGCCTCAAACGAGCTCCAATTTTAAGGGTTCATCGAATGTTCAACTTCGTGGGACAAGATCAGCGATACGAGCGAGGCCGGATTCGGCCCGCAGGAGATTGAAACATGAGTTTAAACCGATGGGTTCTCGGCGCGGTGGCGGCGGGTTTCGTCCTGGGCGCCGGCAGCACCCAGGCCGCCCCGCTTCACCTGTCGCCGATGACGGACAGTTCCGTGCAGAATGTCCAGTTTTTTTTCGACGATACACCGCCGCCCCCGGTCTACTACGCCCCGCCGCCTCCGCCGGTGTATTACGATCCGCCGCCGCGTCCCTATTATGGGGATTACGGACGGCCGCGCCGCGAATATTACCCGCCTCCGGGCGCCTATTATGGACCGCCTCGCGGTCGCGGAGGTCCGCCGCACCGTTATGCGGAGCCTCGCTTTCAGCCGCCCCGCGCAAACCCCGGCCGTCCGCCGCAGGTCTACACCAAGCAGCAGGTCCGGGCCTGGAACCGCGCGAACGGGTTCTGACCCGCTCGATCGGTTTTCCGACCTAATCGTCGAGAGCGCCGCCTTCGGGCGGCGTTCGCGTATCGTAATCGGCCCTCAGGGCGGCTTCCTCGGCGGCGTCTTCGGCATCGGAGACCATACGCTCGTACCGGTCGAGCGCCCCCTGGAGGATGTAGGCCGCCGCCATCTTGTCGACCGATTCGGCGCGCTTGGCCCGTGAAGCGTCCGCGTCCAGCAGGGTGCGGGTCACCACCATTGTGGAGAGGCGCTCGTCCCAGAACATCACCGGCAGGGGCAGGTGRGGCTTGAGATTGCGCACGAAGGCCCGCGTCGCCTGCGAGCGCGGCCCCTCGCTGCCATCCATGTTGAGCGGCAGCCCGATCACGAGCCCGCCTACCGCGTAACGTTCGGCCAGCGCCTTGATCTGCAAAGCATCGGGGGTGAATTTGACCCGGCGAATGGTCTCCAGCGGCGTGGCGATGCGCCGTTCCACGTCCGACAGCGCGAGGCCGATGGTTTTCGTACCGAGATCGATACCCATCAATCGCGCGCGCGGCGCGAGGCCGTCGATGAAGGCCGTCAGTTCGGTATCGGTCGCGTTCACCGAAATTCCTCTCATGCAGATGGGAGCGTGGTTATAGCCATTTTCACCCCGATGCCCTAGCTCAACGCCGAGAGACAGCGAGGACGCCATGAAGATCACCTGGTTCGGACATTCCGCATTTCGGCTCGATTTCGCCGACAAGGTCGTGCTCATCGATCCGTTTTTCACCGGCAATCCTGCCTTCGAGGGCAGGGCGGAGAAGGCGTCCGAGGGCGTCACGCACATTCTCATCACCCACGGGCATGGCGACCATGTGGGCGACAGCCTCACCATCGCGAAGTCAACCGGCGCCAAAATCGTCGCGAATGCGGATCTGGCCGGCTGGCTCGGGTCGCAGGGCCTCGATGCCGACCCGATGAACACGGGAGGCACCACCGACCAGGGGGGCTTTACCGTCACGCTGGTGCGGGCGGACCATTCGGCGGCGCTCGTCGAAATGGGCGCCAACACGCCGGTCGGGAGCGCCAACGGCGTCATCGTCAAGGCGCCGGGCGAACCGACGCTCTACCATATGGGCGACACGGACATCTTCGGCGACATGGCGCTCATCGCCGAAATCCACCGGCCCGACGTGGTGATCGTGCCCATCGGGGACCGTTTCACCATGGGCCCGCGGGTCGCGGCCCTGGCGGTCGAGCGGTATTTCGGTGGGGTGAAAGCGGCCATTCCCTGTCACTACGGGTCGTTCTCGATGCTCGAGCCCAACGCGGACAAATTCGTGGCCGCGCTCGACGGCAAGGGTGTGCAGGTGGTGGTGCCGCACRAGACCGTGGGTCTGCGCATCTGACATTGCGGGTGACGGCAGGGGGGTGTTATAGCCCGCCGATATTCGAAGGAAGGGTTGGCGATCCATGTCGGTCGATCAGAAAACGGTTCGGCGCATCGCGCATCTGGCGCGCATCGCCGTCGCGGATGAAGAGGTCCCGCACCTCCAGGGCGAGCTCAACGCGATCCTGTCCTTCGTCGAGCAGCTCAACGAGGTGGATGTCGAGGGGATCGAGCCCATGACCTCCGTGACCCCCATGGTCATGCGCATGCGGCAGGACGGCGTCACGGACGGGTTCTGCGCCGACAAGATCCTTCGCAATGCGCCGCTTGCCGAAGACAACTTCTTTCTCGTTCCGAAGGTTGTCGAATAGGGTCCCGTGCGAGGGCGCACGGAATCCTGCCACCACACCCCCATCACCATCAAAGGGCGCGCTAACGCGCCTCAAGATGACGAGGATCGAACGTCGTGACCGAACTCACCCATCTGACGCTCGCCGAGGCCCGTGACGGGCTGAAGGCCAAGCGCTTTTCCGCGACAGAACTGACCAAGGCCCACATCGTGGCGGTCGAGAAGGCGCGGGCGCTCAATGCCTATGTGCTGGAGACGCCGGAGAAGGCGCTCGCCATGGCGGCGGCGTCGGATGAGAAGATCGGGCGCGGGGAGGGCGGCCCCCTCGAGGGGATCCCGCTCGGCATCAAGGACCTGTTCTGCACCGAGGGGGTGGTGTCGACCGCCGGCTCGAACATCCTCAAGAACTTCAACCCAGCCTACGAATCCACCGTCACGCAGAATCTGTGGAATGACGGCGCGGTGATGCTCGGCAAGCTCAACATGGACGAGTTCGCCATGGGCTCGTCCAACGAGACCAGTGCCTTCGGGCCCGTGGTTTCCCCGTGGCGGCGCGAAGGCTCGAATGTGAGCGCCGGCGGCGCGGGCGTGATCGAGGGCACCCATCTCGTTCCGGGCGGCTCGTCCGGCGGCTCGGCTTCGGCGGTCGCCGCCCATCTGTGCCTCGGCGCCACCGCGACCGATACGGGCGGTTCGATCCGCCAGCCCGCGGCCTTCACCGGCACGGTCGGCATCAAGCCGACCTACGGGCGCTGCTCCCGCTGGGGAACGGTGGCCTTCGCGTCCTCGCTCGATCAGGCAGGCCCCATCACCCGCACGGTGCGGGACAGCGCCATCATGCTGCGCTCGATGTCCGGCCTCGACCGGAAGGACACCACCTCGGCGGACCTGCCGGTGCCGGATTTCGAGGCGGCCGTTTCGCGCGGCGTGAAGGGCCTGAAAATCGGCRTTCCGAAGGAATATCGGGTCGACGGCATGTCGCCGGAGATCGAGAAGCTCTGGGCACAGGGCGCCGATTGGCTGCGCGCCGCCGGTGCCGAAATCGTCGAGGTCTCGCTGCCGCATACGAAATATGCCCTGCCGGCGTATTACATCGTCGCGCCCGCCGAGGCCTCGTCCAACCTCGCCCGCTATGACGGCGTGCGCTACGGCCTGCGCGTATCCGGCAAGGACATCGCCGAGATGTACGAGAACTCCCGCGCCGAAGGGTTCGGCCGGGAGGTGAAGCGCCGGATCATGATCGGCACCTATGTGCTGTCCGCCGGCTATTACGATGCCTATTACGTGCGGGCGCAGAAGATCCGCACGCTGATCAAGCGCGATTTCGAAGAGGTCTATGCCAAAGGCGTCCACGCCATCCTGACGCCGGCCACCCCGTCCGCTGCCTTCGGCATCGGCGAGAAGGGCGCGGCGGACCCGGTCGAGATGTATCTGAACGACATTTTCACCGTCACCGTGAACATGGCGGGATTGCCCGGGATCGCGGTCCCGGCCGGTCTCGATTCACAGGGTCTGCCGCTGGGCCTACAGCTGATCGGGCGGGCCTTCGACGAAGAGACGCTCTTCGCAGCGGGTCAGGCTATCGAGGATGCGGCCGGGCGCATCACGCTGCCGTCCCCCTGGTGGGCGGGGGCATGACGCCTCCGGTCATCCCGGCTTCTGTCTGGCTCCTTGCCGCCTTCGATCCTGTTCTCATCGCCATCGCGGTGATCCTCGGCTGGAAGGCAGACCAATTCGGCAAGGTCTTCATCGCAGCGATCGCCGCCCTTTTGGGATCGGTTCTGGTGTCCTGGGCGATTTCGGCTCTCGGCTTGCCGTGGATGGCGCCGGTCGGCGGGGACAATCCCACGCTTCTGCCTGTGAGGACGATCGCGGCGTTCCTCTGGGCTACGGGCGCCTACGCGGCCAGGAAATTCTCCCATCGATAAACGAACGAGGGGCCCGACCGAAGCCGGACCCTTTGTGTTGAATTTCTAACGTCCTGCGCTTTTATTGCGGAGCAGGGGCCTTCGGAGCGGCAGGAGCCGGGCTCGAAGGAGCTGGGGCCGCCGGGGTCGCCGGAGCGCTCGGAGCCGGCATCTTGGTCGCCGGAGCGGTTTCCGTCACGGGCGCGGTGCTGCCGGTGGTGGAGACATCGCGGGTCCCGCCGTCATAGAACAGGAAGGCGAGGAGGCCCAAGGCCACAACAAGTCCGCCGATCAGGTAGGCAAGAGTGTTGGAACTACGGCCTTCGCGTTCATAAATGTTGGTTTCGCGATTGTAGACGTTGGGATCGCGATCCATCGGATCTACTGCCATTTGTAAGCTCCTTGATCTTTTTACACAGGCACAACGTCCAAATTCCCGTGTGGTTTCATCGAGGCTTGGCAATTTGCTGTTTGGGTGTGGAAAAATGCCGAACCAGCATATGCGGGCACTCCCCCGTCCCACGGCTTCGGAGGCCCCGAAGGGGGTTGACCCGAGCCCGTTAAGGCTCTTACTCCGGGCTGGAAACGACGGCACATAAAGGCGCGAGACGGCATGAACGCTCCAGTCAACCCGAAGAAACTGATCAAGGGCGCCACAGGCGATTGGGAGATCGTGCTGGGACTGGAGATTCACGCTCAGGTGAACACCCAGGCAAAGCTGTTTTCGGGCGCCTCGACGGAATTCGGCGGCGACCCCAACAGCCACGTTTCGCTGGTGGACGCGGCCATGCCCGGCATGCTCCCGGTGATCAACGAGGAATGCGTCCGCCAGGCCATCCGCACCGGGCTGGGGCTGAAGGCCGAGGTCAACCTGCGCAGCACCTTCGACCGCAAGAACTATTTCTATCCCGACCTGCCCCAGGGCTACCAGATCAGCCAGTACAAGAGCCCGATCGTGGGCGAGGGCGAGGTGATCGTCGACGTCAGCGAGACCGAGTCGATCACGGTGCGGATCGAACGGCTCCACCTCGAGCAGGATGCCGGAAAGTCGATCCACGACCTTCACCCCACCATGAGCTTCGTCGACCTGAACCGGTCGGGCGTCGCCCTGATGGAAATCGTGTCGAAGCCTGACATGCGCTCCGCGGACGAGGCCAAGGCCTATGTGACGAAGCTGCGCACCATCCTGCGCTATCTCGGCACCTGCGACGGCGACATGGACAAGGGCAACCTGCGGGCCGACGTGAACGTCTCCGTGCGCCGTCCCGGCGCGGAACTCGGCACGCGCTGCGAAATCAAGAACGTCAATTCGATCCGCTTCATCGGCCAGGCCATCGAATACGAGGCTCGCCGGCAGATCGGCATCATCGAGGACGGCGGCACCATCGACCAGGAAACGCGCCTGTTCGATCCCGGCAAGGGCGAGACCCGCTCCATGCGCTCGAAGGAAGAAGCGCACGATTACCGCTACTTCCCCGATCCGGATCTTCTGCCGCTCGAATTCGACCAGGCCTATGTGGACGAGCTCGCGCGCCATCTCCCGGAGCTGCCCGACGCCAAGAAGGCGCGCTTCATGGCCGATTACGGCCTCACCGCCTACGATGCGGGCGTTCTCGTGGCCGAGCGCGCGTCGGCGGATTTCTTCGAGGCTGTCGCCAAGGGGCGCGACGGGAAGGCCGCGGCGAACTGGGTCATCAACGAACTCTTCGGCCGCCTCAACAAGCAGGGCCAGGACATCGCAGCCTCGCCCGTCTCAGCTGACCAGCTCGGCGGCATCGTCGATCTCATCACCGAGGGCGTCATCTCGGGCAAGATCGCCAAGGACCTGTTCGAGATAATCTACACGGAAGGCGGCGACCCGCGCCAGATCGTCGAAAGCCGCGGCATGAAGCAGGTCACCGACACGGGCGCAATCGAGAAGGCCATCGACGAGATCATCGCGTCCAACCCGGACAAGGTCGAACAGGCGAAGGCGAAGCCGACGCTTCTCGGCTGGTTCGTGGGCCAGGTCATGAAATCGACCGGCGGCAAGGCCAATCCGCAGGCCGTCAACGAACTTCTCAAGGCGAAGCTCGGCATCGAGTGAGGGCGAAGATTACCATGAACGATTCCGCCATCATCCCGGATTCCGACCTGCGGCTGCGTCCGGCGGCCGATGAGGATGCGCAGGATCTGTTCGGGCTGTTGTCGCTCTGCTTCGCGGATTATCCCGGCTGCTTCGTCGACCCCCATGACGACCTGCCGGACCTTCGCGCGCCGGGGCGGGCTTTCGCCCGCAACGGCGGTGCGTTCTGGGTGCTCGACGACGAACGGGGCCGGGTCTGCGCCTGCGTGGCGGTCGATTTTCCCGAGCCGGGCGTGGCCGAACTGCATCGGCTCTATGTGCGGCCGGATCAGCGCCGGCGCGGGCTCGGCGGCAGGCTCGTGGCGCATGTGGAGGATGTCGCGCGCCGTAAGGGCGCCCGACATCTGTTTTTCTGGTCCGATACCCGGTTCGGCGCGGCGCATCGTCTTTACGAGCGGCTTGGATACCGACAGCTCGCAGGCGAACGCCCGCTCGGGGACATCTCGAATTCGATGGAAGTGCGGTTCGAGCGCGATCTCTGAGCTCTGGCTCGCGACACGCCTCTGTCATTCTGGAGTCGCGCAAGCGGAGCCCGGAACCCATAAACGCTAACCTTCACGAAAAAGCCGCCACCGTTCTTTCGATCCTCCGATCGCCGGCGTTTATGGGTTCCGGTTCCGGCTCCGCGGTCCCGGAATGACGGGGATGGTCTAGGGAATTTCGTAGACCGAGTACTCGTCGTGCACACCGCGAATGGCCGTGCGCCGCTCGGTCGGATGCAGATGATGACTTTCCATCAACTGGGATGTCAGCGGGTCTTCCACTACCGCACCGGTGGCGAAGATGGCATGCGAATTCGCAAGATCCTGCACTCGTGAGGCGATGTTGACGGTCTGGCCGAAATAATCCTGCCGGTCGTTCAGCATCACGGCGAGGCATGGTCCCTCGTGAATGCCGATCTTCAGCATCAAGTCCTCGCGCCCACGTGCTTCGTTCAGTTTGCGCATTTCGTCCCGCATCCGCAGAGCGGCCGCGACCGCGTGATCGGGCGTGGGAAACGTCGCCATCACGGCGTCGCCGATGGTCTTGACCACCGCTCCGGTCTCGGCCCCGACGATGTCCTGAAGGACGCGAAAATGCTCCTTCACGAGATCATAGGCCGCGAGGTCGCCGACCCGTTCATAGAGCTGCGTGGAGCCCTGGAGATCCGTGAACAGGAAAGTCAGGCTGGTGATCTTCAGGCGCTGGTCGATGTCGAGCGTGTCGGTTCGGTAGAGATCGCGAAATGTCTGGTTCGAGAGCAGGCGGTTCGCCGTGAGGAAGGGCCTCCTTCGACCCAGCATGGCGTGCAGTTTCTCGCCTGCGATCCACACCGCCGGCAAGACCCGCCGGGAGGTGCGGTTGTCGAGGGTGAGGCGCAAGGGGCCCGGCCGCATCTCGACGGTCTCATGCTGCGCATGCGCTTCGTTGAAGACCAGAGACAGGTTCTGGCGCTCCTTGGTCGGCTCCCCCTTCACGTCGATGAACTGCGCCGAATGGGTGACCGGATCGAAAACGATGACGAACTCCGCCGGAAGCTGCAGGGAGAGCGACGCCCGTTCGCCAGGCGGCAGCTCCATGGAATCGATAACGATTTCGTCGACGATCTCCGCGAAGTTGTCGGGCAAGTCGACGCCCGAGCCCCAGAAGAACTGCCTTTCGTAGTCCCACATGGGAAGCGAGTCGGGATCGTGACCCGCGATTTTTCGGATGCGGGGGGTGACCGTGAACGTCACCTCGACCATCTCGTCCAGGGTGGGCTCGTAGCCTGCGCCGCATAGGGCGCAGCTGTAGGAGGGCTGCCGGATCGTCTTCAGGCTCGATCCTGCATCCAGAACGCCTCCACAACCGGGGCAGAGCACGTTCCAGGAGATTTCGAAGATGCCGAGCCGGGTGGCGTGCAGGAACGCCGCGATGGTTTTCTCCACGTCCAGTCCCTCTTTCTTGGCGAAAGCCAGGACGTTGATGCGGTTGAGTTCACTGTCCGGCGCCTCCTGGATCGCACGTTCCATGGCGTCGACGACGGCAGGATCGGCGGATTGGCGCAGGACGGTGRGGAGCGGCTGATGCTGGGTCATGGGGTGACCTGTGCGAGCACACGACGCCGCATCGAACCGCGCGCTGGCAGCGCATCGATCCGGCGGCACCCACCTCCCTAGGACAAGAAGTGGGACAATTTATGATTTCGGCCGTTCAGGCGACGCCGAAAGCTTCCGCATAGCGGTTCGCCACCCGGGTCTGCCAGAGGCAGAGGGCCGGAGCGACGACGAGCTCGAAGAAAAGTCCGCCGATCATGAAGAAGGACGGCAGACCCGTCAGCGCGAAGGCCGTCAGCCTGGCAAGGCCCCCGATCACGATCAGAAGAGTGAGAAGGCGGAACCGACCGGTGTGAAGCTCGATGCTGGGCACCGTGGACCAGAACAGGATTCCGATGCCGAGAAGCAGCCCGGACAGGAAGCGGAAATGGCTTTCGGCCGAAATGCTCACCCTGTCGCCGGTCAAAGCCTGCCCGAACAGGACCCCGTAGAGCCCGACCGCCACGGGAATGAGCGCCACCAGCGCCACGGCCTGCTGCAGGCGCCTGCGTTCCTGCTCCAACATGGTCATCTCCCGCCTTCCAAACGCTTTGAGATTTTGATCCTTTCGGGCTAGAGATCAATCACCCCGAGGAAAAGAGCGCAGGCGATTTGCATTGCACGGAGCATGTACATATATCTGTACATGCTCTTGGAGAGAAACTGTGTCCCACGTCACCTTCACCGAATTACGGACGAGTATGGCGAAGCATTTCGACCGGGTTGAGCAAGACCGTACCGAGCTTGTGGTCACCCGTCAAAATCACGAACCTGTCGTCCTGATGCCTTTAGCCGAACTCGAAGGTCTTCGGGAGACGCTCCATCTGCTGAGCACACCGGCCAATGCCGAGCAGTTGTTGCGGTCGATCGC
>NZ_JBFUHH010000076.1:0-22157 GCF_056402495.1 Microvirga sp. P4_A5
GCCCTGGGACGATCCAAATCGTGCGAACGTCGCGACCGAGGGATTCTACAGGCGGATTTGGAACATCTCAGGCCGATCCCAAATCGTCCTCATCGGATTGTCCGTCGTTGTCTCGGTGCTCGCGGCGGCGCCCCTCCACTTTCAAAAGGAACTTGTCAACGGGCTCACGTACGGGATCTCGATGCATATGCTGTTTGTGCTTGGTGCGCAGTATGCGGCGACGTTACTCATGACGATCGTCATTAAGAGCCTCCTGAAATACAGGAGCGCCATGCTGGGCGAAGCCATCGTGCTTCGTATTCGCAAACGTATTTTTGCAGCGTATGCTGAGGACCGCCGGAGTGATGACCCTCCAAAGCTCGCTTCGGGCACTCTGGTGAGCATGCTGACGGCCGAAGCCGATGGCGTCGGTCACTTCGTTGGCGAGGCGTTTGCCGCTCCCCTGGTGCAGATCGGCACACTTTGCAGCGTCCTGCTGTATATTGGGGGTTCCGAACCGATGCTGGGGCTCTTCATCCTTGCGGTCGTCGCTCCGCAGATCTTCTTTATCGTCGCAATTCAGAAGCCCATCAACAAGCAGGTGCGCACCCGCCTGGAACTGCTGCGGGCAGGGGGCGATCGTGCGGTCGATACCGAACGAAACTGGCCGGAAGATACCGTTCACGAGGCATTCGATGGCGTGTACGAGGCGCGTAGGAGAATTCACATCCTGAAGCTGTCCTTGAAATCGGTCATCAATGTCTTCACTGCGTTAGGAAATGTGGGGACTCTGGTTCTGGGAGGCTGGCTGGTGATCAAGGGAGATACCGATGTGGGAACGGTTGTCGCTGCGCTTGGCGGATTGGCCCGCATCGCCCGGCCCTGGAACGATCTCATCGCCTTCTACCGCACGCTCAGCACCGTCCGGGTGAGGTTCGCATTACTGGAAGAGACAATGAGGTAAGTGCGCTGGATCACACTTCCAACCTGACGTGAGGTACCCTAGCCCAACATTTACGGCCGTCCTCTGCGGAAACACTCGGTCTTACCCACACACCTGCGTTCAACAGACAATAGACATCATCAACCATGGGCTCGTGCTGGAGCGCCTCACACGCGAGATCGAGCAGTTTCAGATCGCCGTATACGCAGGGTCGATCGCTGCCGCGACTAGCGAATCCCGCCGCCAGCGAGGGTCCATCATGGCCTGCGGCCTCCACATAGGCCGCAAAGAGCTTCTTGAGATCGCCTTCGAGACCCGTGCACCGAGGAAAGAACCGCTTCACCACCTCCTCGATCGGCGTCTCGGTGTTGACGGCCCGGGAATAGACAGAGAGACAGGGGTTTTTCTTCGGGAAAAGGTCCTGGGTCTTTGAACCCTAGCTCGTGACGAACGAGGTTCATCAGGTCTTCGGAATCGCGCGTCCTGGATCGTAAAATGCCCAAGGACATGATCAAGAGACATTTCTGCCGATGTCAGCCGCTCGCCGAACGCAGCATGCGGCGTGGAAATCAGGAAGATCCCCGCGGTGACCGCAGGCAGAACAGCAATGATGAGGCCGTCAGTCTCAAAGGTGAACTCCGCCGTCGGATGCGCATATGCGTCATGAAAGGAATGCTTCGACAATCCGGTCCAGAGGGCCGTGTGACCATCCGGACCGTCTTGCGTGGAGGGATTCAGACAGCCACCGAGGGTGTGTATCCGGCCTCGGTGACGATAGTCTTCACCGCGGACAGATCGGCGGTGCCCTGAACCGACACCAGCTTCGTGGCAGGGTCCGCATCAACATGCGTTCCCGGGATGGCGGTCTCGACCGCCTGCTTGATCGTACCGGCGCAATGCCCGCAGGTCATGTCGTCGACCCGAAGGGTCAGGCTGTCGTTCGTTGGCATTGCCGTCTTTCCGGTATTCTCGGATTGGTCGGTTGAGCATCCGCACATGTGTTGTCGCTCCTTTCGCGATGGTGATGATTTGAACGCTGAGGCTTCCAACGGTGGCAAGGTCAAGCCCTCGTTTGCAAAGCCTGTGCGAAAGGGGAGAACGTGTGGGGCGGTCCGCTACGGGCAATGGTGGGCACCATCAGTCGCGAGAGTCTGACCCCGAGCTGGCCTTCGTGTTCATACGGTCGGTCGTCGACAATCTCGTTGAGACTGACAGGAGGCTGACAGGCACCAACAGCCTGAGGTGAGGGGTCATGCACCATTCTCCATGGCGATCCAGCGCCGACGAGGCGCGGAAAGACAGGAGACAACGAATGCGTACCCTCATCATGATCACCGCTGCCCTTGCTACCGTGGGCGCTGTGTCCACTGCCCAGGCGAGCAGCCTCGGGCGGCCCTGCACGACGGCGCCCCAGAGCCAGTGGCTCCCGCTTGACGCCCTCAAGGCCAAGGCCGAAGCCCAGGGCTACAAGGTCCAGAAGGCCAAGATCGCGAAGGCCTGCGGCGAGATCTACGCGCTCGACCCGAACAATGCCCGCACGGAGCTGTTCGTCGATCCCACCTCGGGCGAGATCATCGCCAAGGAGTGACGCCATGATCGCGAACAAAACCGCGGTCGAAGCCGCCGGCGCAATGCCGGCGGCGGCCGCCTCATCACCCCAGACCAAGATCGTCACTGTCTGGGACCCGTTCGTCCGTGTTGCCCACTGGAGCCTCGTTGGCCTGTTCGCTGTCGCCTTCGCGACCGGGGACGAGATCGAGTGGCTGCACATCCGCGTGGGCTATGCCGTCGCAGCTCTCGTGGCCCTGCGGATCGTGTGGGGCTTCGTCGGCTCCCGGCACGCTCGGTTCAGCGACTTCGTCCGCTCCCCACGAGAGACCGCCACGTACCTGCGCCAGGCCGCTCGATGGAAGGCGCCGCGGTATCTCGGGCATAATCCCGCAGGCGGGGCGATGGTTGTGGCCCTCCTCGTCATGATCGGCGGCATCGCGGCGACCGGGTTCGCCATGACCACCGATACGTTCTGGGGCTCCGAGTGGATCGAGGACCTCCACGTCGGGCTCGTCTACACGACTATCGGGCTCATTGTCCTGCACGTCTCGGGAGTCGTCTTCTCCGGTCTTGCGCACGGGGAGAACCTCGTGAAGGCGATGATCACGGGCCGCAAGCGGGCTCCGTGAGGCCGCTCCCTTTGACTACGCCGGGCCCGGTAGCCGTACTTCCGCGCGAAGGCCGCCGAGCGATGACCGCCCCAGGACGAGCGACCCGCCGTAGGCTTCGACGAGATCGCCGACGATGGCAAGCCCCAGCCCTGTGCCGGGGCGGGTCTGGTCCARCCGCCCGCCGCGGGCAAGCACGGTGCCGATCAACTCCTCCGACACCCCCGGACCGTCGTCCTCGACCCGGAGCGCCACGGCATGGCCTTCGCGCCGGCCTTCGATCTTTACTGCGCGGGCGGCCCAGRCCGCCGCGTTCTCGGCCAGGTTGCCGAGAATCTCCGTCAGGTCCTGCGCATCCATCCGCACCCCAACGTCGTCCGGAGCATCTATCTCCCACGACAACTCCTGGCCCTGTGGCGTCCGCCGGAGTACGCCGATCACCTGATCGACGATTGGACGAATCGGTTGGACCGGCCCGGAGCGCGCGCCGGCACCCGCCCGTGCTCGTACAAGCTCGCGTTCGACGTGGCGGCGCATGGCGGCCGCGAGGGTTCCGATCTCGTCGGCAAGGCGCGTGTCGCCCCGCGCCCGGAGCTCCTCCGCATCGGCGCTCAGGACCGTCAGCGGCGTCTTCAGCCCGTGCGCCAGATCAGCGGCCCGTGCCCTTGCCCGGGCGATGGCTTTTTCCTGCGCGTCGAGCAGGTGGTCGACCTCGGAAGCAAGCGGCCGGACCTCGTCGGGAAAGTCCGTTCCCAACCGCCCTGTTGCGCCCGAACGGACTTGCGCGAGCCGACGACGCACGGCGTCGAGCGGGCGCAGGCCGACGCCAACCTGAACCCACGCCGCAGCAATCAAGACAATGGCCAGGAGGGCGAGAGACGGAACGAGATCGGAGGCGAAGGCACGGCCCGCGGAATGGACCTCCGCACGGTCCAGCGCCACCGTGGCGCGGACGGCTCCCCCGCCGAGGCTCGACGGCAGGGCAATCTGGCGCTCGACGGCCAGCAACGTTGCGCCGCCAGGTCCGGGGATCGTGTGCTGGTGGACCTCAAAATCGGCGAGGGTATCGACCGGCAAGTCCAGCGTCGCATCCCAGAGCGAACGGGAGCGCAGCACAACTCCATTCGGCTCCGCGATCTGCCAATAGAGCCCGCTCAGGGGCTGGAGGAACCTCGGCTCAGCCGGAGGAGTATTGACCTCAAGGGGGCCGCCCTCCGTCCGGGCAAGGCCGCTCACGAGTTGGTTGAGATTCGAGCCGAGTTCGGCCGCCAGGCGACGCTCTACATGCCGCTCGAACAGGAGCAGCAGGCCAAATCCAGCGATAATCAGGGCGAGGCTAATGGAAGCCGCACCGGCAGCCAGAAGACGCAGCCTGAGCGAGCCTTCCCTCATGTCGGCGCAGGCTCCGGCACGAGATAGCCGAAGCCTCGGCGGGTCTCGATCAGGTCGACGCCGAGCTTCCGGCGCAAGCGGCCGACGAGCACTTCGAGCGCATTCGGGTCGCGGTCGTGGTCGTGCGCGTAGAGATGCTCCATCAATTCCGTCGGAGGGATCACCCGGCCGGCATGGTGCATGAGGTAGCTCAGGCAGCGGTATTCGAGCGGCGACAGATTGAGGGGCATGTCATCTACCCTGACCCGCATCTGGCGGGTGTCGAGCACGACCGGGCCGGAGACGAAGACGGGCGCGGCACGCCCGGCAGCCCGGCGCAGGAGCGCCCGCACGCGGGCCAGCAGTTCCTCCATCGCGAAAGGCTTGGCGAGGTAGTCGTCGGCGCCGGCATCGATGCCCTCCACGCGCTCCGCCCAGGCACCGCGCGCGGTGAGGATCAGGACCGGCAGGTCGCGTCCGGTCGCGCGCCACTTTCGGAGTACGGCAAGGCCATCCATCTTCGGCAGCCCAAGGTCGAGCACGGCGAGATCGTAGTCCTCCGTGTCGCCCCGGAACCAGGCGTCCTCGCCGTCGGCGACATGATCGACGGCGTAGCCCGCATCTTTCAGAACAGCCGCAACCTTGCGGGTGATGCGGGGATCGTCCTCGACCAGAAGAATGCGCATCAGTGGCCCTCCCGCTTCAGGATCGCCGCTGTGGCAGCATCGACATAGACCTCCCACAGCCGCCCGCCGGGATCGATTACCTTGAACTCATAGACCCAGCGGTCGCGCTTGCGCTCGAACGACACGCCGACAATCTCGCCGCCGAGATCGGCGCGCACCCGCGCCAGGATTTCAACCAGGGCAACGGCCTCGCCCCGTTCTACGGCGCGGCGGGCCTGGTCGTAATCATGCTCGCGGTCCGCCAAGCCGGCGGACGGCAGCAGGGCCGCGGCGAGGCCGAGGACGATCATGTCGCGGCGGGTCTTGTTCATGCGGCGAGAGTGCCTGCGCGCACCTGACAATTCGCTGACATGGATCAACAGGAGGACGAAAGCCGTCCGTCGCTAATGTGGTCCTCATCGATCCGAACGCCCGTTCGAATCGGGACAACAGGAGACCGACATGCGCACGATCATTATGGCGTCAGCCTTTCTCGCGACAGGCCTCGCAGTTCCGGCATTGGCCGATGGCTCGGACAGCCGCTGCACGCGCAGCCCGGATGGCGGGATCGTCGCCGCAAGCGAGGTGAGCAAGGGGCTTGAGGACCTCGCGTACCGCGTGGACCGGATCACGGCAGAGCACGRCTGCTACGAGATCCGGGCGGTGAACGACAGCGGCTTCCCGATCAAGGTCGTCTATGCCCGCGCCACGGGCGAACTCGTCCGCGCGCAGCTTCGCTGACCGGAAGCGCAGAGCATCCAATATCACGACGAAACGGGAGAACTGATCATGTCCATGAACAAATCATTCGCCGGCGCTTTGGTCGCGCTAGGTCTGTCGGCGGGGCTGTCCGGGGCTGCGCTCGCTGCCACCCCGCACGGACACGATGGGCATGGCGCGCCCGCCCTGGAGCTGCGGCTCGACCACGGGCAGAAGTGGCAGACGGACGAGGCCCTGCGACGGGGGATGAGCCGAATCCGAGCGGCGCTCGACGCCTCCCTGCCGCTGATCCACGCGGGCCGGTACAGTGCGGCGGAATTCTCCGCGCTCGGCGACAAGATCCAGGAGCAGGTCGACGACGTGGTGGCGAACTGCCGACTGCCCGAGGAGGCCGACCTTCAGCTMCATGTGGCGTTGACCCAGGTTCTCGACGGCATCAATGTCATGAAGGGTTCGAGCGGCCAGGAACAAGGCGCCGTGGCCGTCGTGCAGGCCCTGAAGGCCTATGGCGACTACTTCGATCATCCGGAGTGGAAGCACTTGGGGGATTAATGATGAGATCCCTCTCCGGCGGCCACCGTTACGGTCGCATCCGTCGTACCCGGAGGAGAAAATCATGAGCCAGGCAATCGACGATCTGAGGCACGAACATGATGCCATCCTCTCGGCCTTGGACATTCTCGACAGCGTCGAAGTGGCGGCAAGGCAAGGCACCGCCGCAACCGGTGATCTTGCGGCATTCATCAGCTTCCTGAAGGAGTTCGTGGACAAATGTCACCACGGCAAGGAGGAGGGGATGCTGTTCCCGGCTTTGGCGAAGGCCGGGGCATCCGAGCGGGCGGCGTCTGTTCGCACGCTGCTGTCCGAGCATGAACAGGGCCGGAGCCTCATCAAGGCGATGGAGGCCGCCAGCAGCCCGGCGCTCCAGCCCGAACAATTCTCCGCGGCCGCGAAGGCCTATTCGCACCACCTCAGGGCCCACATCGAAAAGGAGAACGAGGTGCTGTTTCCCACGGCCGAGCAGGTCCTTGGCGAAGGTGAACTGGCTTCCCTTCATGCCGCATTCGAGAAGCACGAAGACGCGGTAATCGGGCATGGACGTCATGAAGAGCTTCACCACACGCTTCAGGCGCTGAAGGCGAAGTATCTCCACTGAGGGATGGGTACCTCACTGTGTCCGAGGTCCGGCTGCAAGATCTGCGGCGATCGCCTCCGGGAGCGGCACATCCCCGAGCGAAAGAGCTTGCGCGGACAGCCTCTAGCGGACGGCTCCACCAACCGAACCCGCCCCTGAAGGTCATGCAAGCCACCCCGATGCGTGATCTCGACGGGCGCGTGTGGCTTGACGGCGACCGCATCCGTCGTGAGCAGGTCGACGATCACCTCAAGGTTCATGCCACCGTATTCGCTGTGTCGCGACCCATTGCTGAGGCATCTCTGGGTCCCGTGATACGAGCCAAATGTCCAGTGCCGTTGACTGACACCGTCACGGAACCCGAGGACCAGAAGGTCGGAGGATGGTACCTGGCGCTGGCATCCGCCACTCGGGATACAGCGAAAGACTTTGGCCTCGTGGTCGGGCTGGTGTACCCGTCAGGTCAGGGCGGCGAACTGTTCCACTAGCTTGGTCGGCCCCGACACGATGAGAAGGTCGCCGGCTTCGACCACGGTCTCCGGCCGCGCATAGGTGAAATCTGTTCTTGGGCGCTTCACCCCCACCACCGTCACGCCGTATTTGCTCCGCAGTACGGATTCTGCCAACGTCCTACCCGTCGCCTCATGGGGCGCTTTCGTTTTCACGATGGCAAAACCGTCGTCGAACTCGATGAAGTCAATCATCTTCCCGGTGACCAAATGGGCGACGCGCTCGCCCATTGCAGCCTCGGGATAGACCACATGGTGAGCGCCAGTCCTCTCGAGGATGCGTCCGTGCTTTTCGCTAAGTGCCTTTGCCCAAATGTCCGGGACACCGAGGTCACATAAGGCCAGCACGCTCAGGACGCTCGCCTCGATATCCGTGCCTATCCCCACGACCGCGCGTCCGAACTCGTGCACGCCGAGGCGGCGGAGAGTGTCGCTGTTGCTGGAATCAGCTTGGACCACGTGGGTAAGCCGATCCGACCATTGCTGGACGATGTCCGGGCTTTCGTCGATGCCGAGTACGTCGTGACCCAGACGGACCAGCGAATTGGCCACGGCACTTCCAAATCGGCCGAGGCCGATCACGACGACGCTATCACTGCGAGTGGATCTGGGATTAGCCGACAATTGGACGCTCCTCCGGGTAGCGGTAAGGGCGCTGCTTGCTCCTCAGAGCAAGCGCCGTGGCCAGGGTAGTTGTTCCCACGCGCCCCATGTACATCAGCACGGTCACGACAAATTGTCCGACGGGCGGCAGATCCCGCGTTATCCCAGTTGTGAGACCGACCGTGGCAAAGGCCGAAATTGTCTCGAAAAGGATATCGTCGAGTGCGAAGTCGGTTACGCTCAGGAGGATCAGCGTCCCTGCGGCGACGGACCCGACGGCCAGCAGGACGATGGTCAGGGCCTGGCGCTGGACTTCAGCGGGAATGCGCCGTCGGAACACGGTGGTATCGGACTCCCCGCGAACTTCGGCCAGGACGACGAACCCGAGCAGAAGGAAGGTCGTCACCCTGATGCCGCCGGCGGTTCCGGCGCTGCCTCCGCCGATCATCATGAGTGCGTAGCTGGCAGCGAGCGTTTCCGGCCGCATCTGTCCCGTATCGAAGGCGTTGAAGCCACCGGACCGGGTCATGGCGGAGTAGAACATCGACCCGAGCAACTTGCTGGCTGGGGCGTGCGGTCCAAGGGTGGTTGGGTTTTTCCACTCGAAAGCCAGAACGACAACAAAGCCTCCAAACAGCAGGATGGCTGTTCCGAGAAGCGTAAGCTTGGTGTGAACCGACCAGCGAGCCGGCTGGTTCGGCTTCTGCCGGAGTTCGTATAGGACGGGAATTCCAAGGCCGCCGAGGATTACGGCCACCATGATCGGCACGAGAATCAACGGGTCGGCTGCAAAACGCACCAAGCTGTCCGGATAGGTCGACAGCCCCGCGTTGTTGAAGGCCGACACGGCGTGGAACACGCCATGCCAGATCGCCTGTCCCCAGGGCTCATGATAGGCGAACCGAAGGTACGGGATCAGGATGGCTGCGAGGAGCGTCTCGACGCCAATCGTAACGACGAGGACGAGGCGCAGCACCGCGACGACGTCCCCCAGCGCGACGCTGCGGGTTTCCGCCTGGGCGATAAGGCGGGTAGAAAGCCCCAGGCGGCGGGTCACGAGGAGTGCAAGTAGCGTGGCGCCGCTCATGATCCCGAAGCCGCCAACCTGGAACAGCGCCAAGATGACAGCCTGCCCGAATCCCGACCAGTAGGTGGGGATGTCCACGACCGCGAGCCCGGTGACGCAAATGGCCGAAGTAGCGGTGAACAGGGCGATCAGCAGCGGAGCTCCGCCCGGTCCTGCCCGGGCGATCGGCATCAACAGCAGGACTGTGCCCACAGTAATGGCGACCAAAAAGGCCAGCGGTACCAGCCGAGCTGGATGCTGGATCGGATGACGCAGCGCCAAGCATACCTCTCCTGAAAGTTGCCGAACCAGGAAGCTGGTCGCACTTCAAAGTGCCAGAACTTTGGAGCGGGAACACCCATTCTCTGGGATGAGACTCTCTCGCGCTCGCCTAAAGGATGCCTGACGCACGGCGACCGTGGGATCCACAGGCCTCGTCACGTCTTGTTTGCTGTGGTCTCGCTCCGTTTGTGATACATTCCCTTCGGATCGACAGGCACGCTCGTTCCCACCCTGGTGGGAGTGACGGCGTCAGGGAACACCGGGTTTGCTGGTGCGCTTTGGCTGCCTGAGCAATTGATCCTTCGTCGGAAGGATTGGTCCGATGAGCGATCTGGCAACGGACAGTGGCGCATCCGGCAAGGCGGAAGTCGAGCTCAGTCTTCACCGGGTGATGGGCTCAGGTCTTCTGCTTCTCTTCATCGTGGGCGACATTCTGGGCACCGGCATCTATGCGCTCACCGGTCAGGTGGCAAAACAGGTCGGCGGTGTCGTGTGGCTGCCCTTTGTCGTGGCCTTCGTCGTCGCGTTGATTACCGCCTTCAGCTACCTTGAGCTCGTCACCAAGTATCCCAAGGCCGCAGGCGCCGCTTTGTACACCCACAAGGCCTTCGGCATTCATTTCGTCACCTTCCTCGTGGCCTTCGCGGTGATGTGCTCGGGCATCACCTCCGCCTCGACCGCCTCAAGGGCATTCGCGGCCAATTTCTCGTCCGGCTTCGGCCTCGGGCTTGAAAGCTTTGGCATCACGCTGACGGGCCTCCTCTTCATGGCACTTGTCGCTATCGTCAACTTTCGCGGCGTCGGTGAGAGCGTGAAAGCGAACGTGGTCCTGACCTGCATCGAACTCACGGGCCTCCTCATCATCATCGTGATCGGCTTCTGGGCCATTGGCGCCGGGCAGGGCGACGTCTCCCGTGTCCTCACCTTTGAGCCGGCTGGCGACCGCGGCATGTTCTGGTCGGTCATCGCGGCGACGACGCTGGCCTTCTTCGCGATGGTCGGGTTCGAGGATTCGGTGAATATGGCAGAGGAGTGCAAGAACCCCTCAAAGATTTTCCCTAAGGTGCTCCTCACCGGTCTTCTCGTCACTGGCCTCATCTATGTTCTCGTCTCGATCTCGGCCATTACCTTGGTGCCAGCAGCCGAACTGGGTGAGGGCKAGACGCCGCTCCTGAAGGTGGTCTCAGCCGGCGCGCCCGGCTTCCCGCTCGGCATCTTTGGGGTCATCACGATGTTTGCGGTGGCAAATTCAGCATTGATCAACATGCTGATGGCCAGCCGCCTCGTCTACGGCATGAGTCGCGAGGGAGTGCTGCCACCCAGCCTCGGCCGGGTGCATCGTGGCCGGCGCACGCCTTACATCGCAATTGCGTTCACCTCGCTCATGGCCTTCGGCCTCATCACCTTCGTTGGCGCCGTGCCGGCGCTCGGCGGCACGACCGCGCTGCTCCTTCTTGGTGTATTCACCATTGTGAACGTCTCGGTTCTTGTGTTGCGGAGAAACACGGTTGAGCACGAACACTTCAGGTCTCCGACGATCCTGCCGGTCCTCGGCGCAGTCTCCTGCGCCTTCCTCGTCGGGCCCTGGACTGGTCGCCCCTCCTTACAATACGCGATTGCCGGCATTCTGCTGGCCATCGGAGTCGTGCTCTGGTTCATCACCGTGATGGTGATGCGGTCGCAGGGATTGACTCCGTCCGGAGACGAACTCCCGCCAATCAGACACTCCCGCCCGGTAAACTGACAGCGCCATCGTGCGGTGGCAGGGTCATTACGATTTCGACATGCGCGTCGGCATGCGGTGGTAACCTGGCCCTCCAGGTTCAGGCTGCTGCCGATCGCCACTCCAGGTTCGACCCTGAGTAGCATCAACAGGAAGCGCTCACTGCCCGCGAGGATGCTTTGTCAGGAACAGGAGCAGGAAATGACCACACGAGTATTGCGGCCACCGGAGCCGCTGCCGCTGGAAGATGGGATCGTTCAAGGCTGGGCTGAAATCCCGACGACGATCGCGTCGGACGTCTCCGGCGGTCGCCTGTTGATGGACCCCGACATCCGGCCGTTGCGCCCGCTCGGCAGCGCCCGGCTGTTGGGCATGGCCGCGACCGCCTGGTGTGAGCCCGGGGACATCGGTGCCGCCGTCCACGTGATCGAGCACGCCAAGGCTGGGGATGTCGTGGTGATCGACGCAGGCGCTAATCTCCAGTCAGCGGTCGTGGGCGAACACTTGTGCGGCGTTGCCCGCCGCAAGGGCCTTGCCGGTCTCATCGCGAACGGCGCGGTACGCGACGTCGCCGCGCTGGCGGCGTGGGCGGACTTCCCGGTCTTCGCTCTCGGACGGACCGCCCGCGGGCCGGTCTCGATCGAGCGTGGCGCCGTCAACGTCAACGTCGTCTGCGGCGGGGTGCCGGTCAGGCCTCATGATCTCGTGCTGGGCGACGATGACGGGCTGATCGTGATCCCTCGCGAAGAAGCGGAGGACTGGCTGGTCAAAGCCCGGGAGAAGCTGGCACTCGAACAGGAATGGGAGAGGCGGCTTTCGGCGGGCGAGTCGATGCTCAAGGTGTTTGGCATTCTTGAAGCCTAGCGTCCGCCGGCGGGTGGCACGCAGATCGGGCCACCGTCGGGCCCGATCGCAGTTTGTTGTGCTTTCGCGTTTTGTCTAACGGAAATCTCGACGGGCCCGAATTGGAAATAGGATGGCTCGCGAGACATCCGAGCCAACCGTTTCGTTCGTCACCGTTCGCCGGGCGCAGGACAAGTGCGAGCCAGTCGTGGCTCACTTCATTCAAGCACCGATTTTTCCGCCGCCCGTCTTCGTGATCGCCACGACTGAAGGACGCGTTGGCATGTCGGGTCGGAAATCGGGCCAGCGGGTGGAAAGGTCTTCGTAGTATGACGGGCGACCATGGCCGTTCCAATCCTCGCCGCCATCGGCGGGGTGTTGGACGGCGACGAAGGCGGTCTCATCATCTGGCGTAAAGAGTGGACCGCAAAGCTCGGCACCGACCGGCACGCGGTAGAACAACTTCGATGTGGAGCGTGCAGCACCTTCAGTGTCCACGGCCCAAAGGCCGTCCGTGCGACCGGTTGCCCTATTGTTGTTGCCGTCGGTGGAAACCCAGAGGCGGCCAACGGAATCGATGGCACAATTGTCCGGCATGCCGAACCAGCCATTCTTCGTCGTTTCGGTCGAGAAGGTCGCGCCCATCGCGGCGACAGACGGGTCACCGCATTTCAGCAGGACTTCCCACTTGCCAGTGGTAGCCGCGAAGTCGCCATCGGCTTCTGCGATCTCGATGATGTGACCGAAGGCATTCTTGGCGCGCGGGTTGGCGGCATCGACCTGCTCATCGCCCCGCTTGGTGTTGTTGGTGAGCAGAACATAAACCTTGCCATTATGGGCGTTCGGCTGAACGTCCTCCGGGCGGTCCATCTTGGTCGCGCCGAGCAGATCCGCGGCGCGGCGCGTTTCGATGAGCACGTCTGCCTGGCTGGCAAATCCATTGGTAGCGGTCAGCGGTCCGGCACCGAACTCCACCGGAAGCCAGGACAAGCTGCCGTCCTCCGCAAACTTCGCGACGTACAGCGTGCCTTCGTCAAGCAGATCCATATTGGCCGAGCGATTGGTCGGGTCGAATTTGCCGGCGGTGACAAATTTGTAGACATAGTCGAAGCGCTCATCGTCACCGAGATAAAAGACCACACGGCCGTCCTTCGAAATGATGGATTCCGCGCCTTCGTGTTTCGTGCGGCCGAGCGCAGTGCGTTTCTTGGGCACCGCGTGGGGATCCATTGCGTCGATCTCGACGACCCAGCCAAAGCGGTTCGGTTCGTTCGGCTCTTTGCCTATGTCGAAGCGGTCGTAGAAACGCGCCCATTCATAGGAGCCTTCGGGTATTCCAAATCGCTTGTAGTTTGCGCCTTCTCGATGTCCCTCAGGCAATTTTCCGTCGAAATAGCCATGGATGTTCTCCTCAGCCATGATGTAAGTATTCCACGGCGTCACGCCGCCTGCGCAGTTGTTCAATGTGCCAAATACCTTGCGTCCGCTCGGATCGGCCTTCGTTTGCAGACGCTCGTGGCCGGCGGCTGGGCCGGTCAGCACCATCTCAGTATCGGCGGTGATCCGCCTGTTGAAGCGACCGTCGAGCACGATGCGCCACTTGCCATTCACTTTCTCGATCTCGACGATGGTGCCGCCGTGCGCCGCCATTTCGATATCGACTTGCTCCTTGGTCAGTGGCGCCTGCTTTGCCTTTCCGTCGGCAACCGACACAATACCTGGAAACATCAGGTGGGGATTGGTATATTCATGGTTCACGACGAGAAGGCCTCGGGTGGACGATCCATCGAGCGCGATAAAACCGACATAGTCGTTATTGTAGCCGAACTGCTTTACCTGCGCTGCCGCGCTCTGCATCAAAGGGTCGAATTCCGGCGCGTCGGGAAAGAGTCGGTCGCCCCAGCGCAACAGCACGTCCGCATCGTAGCCTTCCGCGACATGATGATGGGCGTCGACACCAGCTTCCACTTCCTTGAATTGAAAGGCGGACGCAGTTCCAGCTCTAGCGGCGTCGGCGCTGAGAAGCGCCGCGGGGCTCACCATTGCCGTGATGGCTGAGACGGCTAGAGTCCCTTGCAGGAATCCGCGGCGGGAGAAACGAGCACCGATGATCTCGCCCATCGTGGAATTGTCACTCGGGTTGCGAGGCGGCCCGTCGGCCTCCTCCAACTGACTGGTTTTGAAGCGAACATGCTGCGAGACTGGCTGGTTCATTGCGCTACCCAACTGAGGATCAAAAAATTCCTCCCATGAATAGGGATCGCTGATGACGCCGGGATGACATTGAGCGGATGCCGGTCTCTGAAGAGGCGTTGAGCGTTCGAGTCACCGAGGGCCGGAACTCGTCCTAGGATATCGTGGCATGAAACACAGGTTACGGCCTTCCTGGAAGGTATTTCACGCGCGGGCGTATCGTCTTCTGCCCTGCACGGCCGGTAAACTTCTCAATCATCGCGTGCATGGCAGCCGGCGATCCTGCGCTCGCAGCTGCGAGCCTGCCTGCCACTCCGCCGGTCGGTTCCCGTATTGGCGACCAGCCGGTTCATTCCCCGGGTGCAGGCTTGCGTGAACTCGCCGCAAGATCGGTGTCGGATTTCTGTTGATGGCCTTGAGGTGCTGAGCCCCACTCCGCGAAGCCAAGTGTCAGGCCGGGGCCGGACGAAAGGTAGCCGGGCGCGCCTCGTTCCCGATCAAGTGGAGAGACGTGCGACGTCCAAATTTGCTTCGGCCAGCCCCGCCGCGTGAGCCGCCTTCAAGAGTCGATGCGCTCTGTCGAGATCCGTCGATCCGCCGAGGCCGCTTGCGAGATATCGACCGAGCATCAGTTGCGCATGGGGGTGCCCCCGCTCGGCTGCCTCCTGAAACCAGCGTCGGGCAAGGGAGCGGTTTTCCGGAACCCCATGGCCGCCATCATGGAGAGCCCCGAGCGCAAACATCGCTCCGGAATGCCCGGCTTCCGCCGCTTTTGCGAAGAATTCCAAAGCGCCCGCCGGATCGCGCGGCCCGCCCCGGCCATTGATCATCATCTCGGCAAGCATCACCTGAGCATCGACGATGCCTTGCTCCGCAGCCTCCGCGAGCCACCGTCGACCTGCTTCGGGCGCGGCCTCGACGCCCCGGCCTTCAACCAGCATACGGCCGTACCAATACTTCGCCCCAGGTACCTGGGCGGCGGCCCGGCGAAACCAACGAGCCGCCATGGCATCATCCCGCTCGACGCCGACGCCTTCGGCGAGACACACTCCGACGTTGAACGCCGCCACCAGGTCGCCCGTCGCGGCAGCCTCCTCGAACCAGTTGCGAGTTTTGACCCGGTCCTCCGGCCTGCCGCCCTCTGCCAACACCAGATTGGCCAGATCCGCCTGGGAGGGTTGATCGCCCTGTTCGGCCGCCTTGCGGAGCCAGTAGGCCGCCGCCTCCTGATCGCGCCCGACCCCGGCTCCGACGAAATAGAGCTGGCCGAGCATGTGCGAGGCCGCCGCATGCCCTTGGTCCGCGGCTTGCTGCAGCCAAATCGCTGCCTCGGCGTAGTTGGGCGGGATCTCTCCGCCCTGCGCGCATAGATAGCCGAGGAGGGCGGCCGCCTCCGCGTCGCCGGCATTGGCAGCCCGTCGCAGCCAGGATTCAGCCTCAAAGAGGTTCCGCTCGACCCCACGTCCTTCGAGCAGAGCGACGCCCCAACGCATTTGTCCGGCGCGAACTCCCGCCTCCGCGGATCGCCGATAAAGCTCGGCAGCTGCTTGCAGGTCTGACGGGGTGCCGATCCCAAACTCCGTCATCACCCCAAGCAGGTATGTGGCGGTCGGCAATCCCGCCGCCGCGGCCCGGTCGATATGACTTGCCGCCGCCTTGAGCTGCGCCGCTTCGCGATGTGTTGCGCTCAGAAGCGCCAGACCAAGCCCGAGCGAGCCCTGCGCGCAGCCCGCCGCTGCCGAGCGGCGGTACCAGTGCTCCGCTTGCGTGTTGTCTCGCAGGTCTTCCGGACCAGCGGTCAGAATATAGCCCAGGAGCGCCTGACCCTCCGGCTCACCGCTTTCCGCCGCCCGCTTTGCCCAGGCCAGCGCGGCCTCATAGTCCGGCTCTGCAGGCCCCTGATCCGAAAGCGGGCCGTGAACGTCGCTGTAAGTCTCGGCTGCCTGATCATCCTTGTGCAGGTGGATAGCGGCCATCAGAAACTGGGCATGCGAATGGCCCCGCACCGCCGCCCGCTCCAGCCACCGCATCGCCTCGGTCCGGCTTGGAGGCGCGCCTCGACCCTCCAGATAGCAGCGACCGACCCGATACTGCGCCTCCAGGCATTCTCGCCGGGCCGCCCGAGCCAGGTGCCGAAAGCCTTCCGCACCCTCTTCGCGCTCGATCAGCGCGAGACCGACGCGAAGCCGGGCTCGCGTTGAAAATGGAGAGGCTAGGCGATCGAGGAAACTCATGGGGTTGCTCTCAAACTGCGCGAAGTCATCAGGGTTCGCGCATTCCTTCGGAGCCCACCGTCAGCACGCGGGCGAACAGGTACGTCAGCACGGTACGCTGTCCGACATTGATATCCGCCGTGACGGGCATGCCGGGTTTGAGCTGGAAGCCGCCAGGAACCTCGCGCATTTTGATGGCGTCGACGCGGATGCGGGCTTTGTAATAGGTCGCGGCCGACCGGCCCCCGGAGTCGCCACTGCGCATGTCGTCGCCGCCGGTGAAGCTATCCGGGCTGACCGTCCYTACCGTGCCCTCGGCGACGCCGTAGCGGGCATGCGGGAACGTGTCGAACTTGATGACGACCTTCTCGTTCTGATGCACAAAGCCTGCGTCCGCACCGGCGATATGGGTTTCGATCTCAAGCGGCGAGTTCGTCGGCACCAGCGTGATGAACTGGTCGCCCGATTGCATGACCGAACCAACGGATATCTTTGCAACGCTTAGAACCACCGCATCGTGCTCGCTGCGCAGTTCGACCAGTTGATTGCGCAGGGTCGCTTTGCGCAGGCTCTCTTTGGCGTCGCTGAGGCTGCGGGTGCGTTCGGCCAGCTCCTGGTTGATCTGCGTTTTCCACTGCAGTTGAAAACTTTCTCTCTCCGCCAACATTTGCTGCAGGTCGCGGCGAGAACGTTCAGCCGTTCCGGTCGCATCGGTCAGGTTGCGCGCCATTTCGATGCGCTGGTCCTGGGCGACAAGGCGGTTCATCTGGCTTCCAACTTGCAGACGCTCCAATTCCTTGCGTTTGGATTCCAGCTCCGTGGCGATTCCGAGCCGTTCCGTATAAGCCTTGACGTCACCTTCGGCACGCGATTGCTGTGCCTGCAAGCCGCTGATCTTCTGTGCGTAGCTTTCCATGTGCGAGCGATACTGCGCCTGCCTTTGTCCATAGATTGCGAGTTGCACAGCGGCGGGAGCGTTGGCGGTCGAGGGGCGATAGGGCAGGCCGGCGGCTTCCGCGACAAGCCGGTCCACTTCAGCCTGAAAGCTGCGTGTCTGGTTTTGCAGCGCATCCACGTCGGCGGCCGAGAAGGTAGGATCAAGCCGTGCGAGAATGTCGCCGGCGCGCACATTTTGCCCCTCTCGAACTTCGATCGCCCGCACGATCGCCGTTTCGAGCGGCTGAACCACGACGGTCGGCTGGAGCGATACGACCCGACCGGGCGCCGTCACCACCATGTCGACGGGAATGAGCGCCGCTGCTGCCACGCAGGAGGCGACAAGCGCCACCACCACCCACAGCATGCTGCGCGCCATCGGCTTGACGGGCGCGTTCAACAGGGCAGCAGTCGGTGATTGGAATTCCAGAAGGATCGAGGGTATCAGGTCGCGCCCCGAACGAACCTCGAGCGCGTTGCGGGTGACCAGAGCGTTGCTTGCCACGTCGGTCACTCCCTCGACAGAATGGTTTTCAGCATCGGCTGCCGCGCACTCGCGGGATCGACGTGCCGGTTCTGCTGCGACCAGAGCTGACGATAGATCGAGCAGCGCTCGAGCAGTTCGGAATGCAGCCCGATATCGATGGCCTGTCCTCTGTCCATCACGAGGATCTGGTCGCAGTTCACCAACGACGAGAGTCGGTGAGAAACGATGATCATCGTGCGGCCCTTGCCGATGCGGATGAGATTGGCGTTCACCAGCGCTTCGCTCTCCGGGTCGAGCGCGCTCGTCGCTTCGTCCAGGATGAGAATGCGGGGGTCTGTGATGAGCGCGCGGGCAATCGCAAGCCGCTGCCGTTGTCCGCCCGAGAGATTGGCCGAGCCCTCCTCGATATAAGTCTCATACCCGAATGGCAGTCGCTCGATGAACTCCTCGGCCCCCGCGAGGCGAGCCGTCCGCACCACGTCATCGAGCGTCAGCCCCGGACGCCCTGCGATAATGTTGTCGCGCACCGTGCCGCGAAACAGAAAGTTGTCCTGCAGCACCACGCCGAGGCTGCGGCGCAGATGCGTGAGATTGATCTCGCGCAGATCGGCGCCGTCGATCTTGACGGAGCCGCTGTACTCCCGATTGATTCCCTGCAGGAGCCGGGTGACGGTGGATTTGCCCGAGCCGCTGCGCCCGACGACGCCCAGCATGGTTCCTGCCGGCACCTCGAACCCGACTTTGTCCAACGCGGGTGTCTTGGTGCCGGGATAAACGAACGTCACGGCATCAAACCGGATGGAGCCCTCGAACCGCGGACGCAAGCCTCGGCGCATGGCGGCCGTCTCGACGGGATTGTTGAGCACGCCCGCCACCTGCGCCACCGACGAGCGCACGTCCTCAAAATCCTGGATCAGCTTGGCAAGGCTCAGGAGCGGGCTCGCCACGCGTGTTCCGAGAAGCATGAAGGCGATCAAAGCTCCGGTCGAGATGCCGCTCGCTCCGCTCGGCATGGTCAGCACCACATAGGCGCCGACCAGAAGGACACCGCGATCGATGAAGCGCTCGATCGGTGTCGTCAGGGTTTGAGCCCAGTTTGAAATCCGCCCCGATTCGAGACGCGCAAAGCCCGCCTCTGCGACGCGCTCCTCCCATTCCTGATTGCGGGCTTTCTCCACCGCGAGGGATTTGATCGTCCGGATGCCGTGCACGGTCTCCACCAGCACGGCCCATTTCTCGGTTTCCGCCGCCACCAGCTTGCTCCAGACGCGACGGATCGCCGGCAGGAACGCCATGATGATCAACGTGACCAGCACGGAGGCCGCCAGCACCATCCACGCCAGTGTCGCGCTCATCCAGAACAGGAAGGGCAGAAGGACAACCAGGGTAAAGATATCGAGGAAGGTTGCGACCAGTTTCCCGGTGAGGAAGTCGCGGATCTTGAAGATCTGGGACACCCGGTGTGTCGTCTCGCCGGTCGGCGTGCGCTCGAAGAAGTCGATCGGCAGCGCGAGCAATCGCCGGAACACATGCAGGTTGAGGCGCGCGTCCAGCCGCGCGGACATCACCTCCACGATCTCGCGTCGCGCATAGCCGAGCAAGGTCTCGTAGCCTGCCGTCAGTGCCAGGATCATGGCGATGAGTGCGAGCGTGGACATGCTTTGGTGCGTGAGCACCTGGTCAATGGCAACCATCACCAGAAAGGGCGGCAGGATCTGCAGGACACTGAGAGCCAGCGATCCGACGATAACCTCGCGCAGGTTACGCCGCTCGCGCAGGACGAGCCGCGTCAGCCAGCCGAACGAAAACGGCTCATCTTCCAGCGCGCCGCCGCGGGCGCGGCGCACCAGCAGAACCTCGCCGTTCCAGATCTGGCTCAGGCGCAATTCGTCGACGGCGACCGGGCTGCCTGCTGGCTGGCAAGGGTCCTTGAGAAGTACCGCTTGATGTTGCATGTCGCGTCCGACGACAAGGCCGGCACTTCCGTCATTGAACAAAAGCACGAGGGGTGCGTCCGTCTCCAGGCGAAGGAGTTGGCGCCACCGCAGGCGTGCGGCTTTGGCCCAGAGCCCCGAATTGGATAGCCACTCGACGAGGGCGGCGGGGCCGGGAATCTCACCCTGCGCCACATGCAGGTCCCCGGGATCCAGTTCGAATCCATGATAACGGGCAACCGCCATGGCTGCATCCCGTCGGGACCGGGACGCTTCAGGGGTGGGGTTCGGCCGCGGGCGCGCCTTGCCGAAGGATTCCAGCCCCAAGGCCGCCGGGAGGCCGCTCGCGGTCGACAGGGCCAGCTCTGCACTCATGTGTCAGCCTTTACTCAGGCGATCGTTCACGAGCCACAGGGCTCACCTCGCCTTTGATATTCCGCCTCAGGTCTAAAATCTTAAAACACCCGAAGTAGATTTTGTGTATTCAGCAAACTTTATGACCGAGACAGGCGCAAGGGGCCATATTACCGAAGTTATATCTCGGAGGAGTACTAGGGCGCGGAAGGGGAGTAGCCCGGTGGAGGTATAACATATGGCATATGGCGGAACGTCCGCGAGATGATCAAGCTGGGAGCAAGTATTCGCTCTTTTCGGGCCAGAAAACCGCCGTGCCGGCGGCCGGGCGCGATGGGGCGCCCCGCCTTGCTTTCCCTACTGGGGGGAGAGCCGAAAGGACTTTGCCATGGCCTTTGGTCTCGTCACAATTTCCGGTGTGGCCCTGCAGGACCTCGAGCCCGTCTATATTTACTACAGGCCGGCCGGATCCGGGACCTACAAGTTGCTCGGTTCCACCCAAGCAGACGACAATATCGGGCCACCGGCGGTAAACAACGCCACTCCTAACTTTACCTTCACGACGCTTATGGCGGAAGGATCGTACGATTTCATCTTTGTGAGAGCCGGCAACGAATCTGGCACAAACGGCAATTCAAACGACAACGGCCTGACGGCGACGATTGAAGTCAATGGCGTTGTCGTCGGATCGGGAAGCGTCGACATCGAGGGCAGTGCCGACGGCGGCACGCCCAATTCGAGCCAATCCGATTTGTTGTTGAATGTCGCGGTGGGTCCGACGGTGTTGGCCCAACAGGGTGCGACCGGCGCGACGGGACCGACTGGCGCTACGGGAGCGACGGGCGGCACAGGTGCGACGGGCGGGACCGGGGCGACGGGAGCGACCGGGCCTTCCGGGGCGACGGGCGCGACTGGGGCCTCTGGTCCGACGGGCGATACGGGGGCAACGGGAGCTACAGGGGCCACTGGTCCGACCGGCGATACGGGAGCCACGGGCGCGACCGGACCATCGGGTCCGACGGGCGATGCGGGCGCCACTGGAGCTACGGGCGATACGGGGGCCACGGGAGCCACCGGTCCGACTGGCGATACGGGAGCCACCGGAGCCACAGGGGCTACTGGTCCGACGGGCGATACTGGAGCGACGGGTCCGACTGGCGATACGGGCGCCACGGGCGCCACGGGCGCTACCGGACCGTCCGGTCCGACGGGCGACACGGGGGCCACGGGCCCAACCGGCGATACGGGAGCCACGGGACCCACTGGTGCGACTGGCGATACGGGAGCGACCGGCGCGACGGGCGGCACCGGTGCAACTGGCGCCACCGGGGCGACCGGGCCTTCCGGGGCGACGGGTGACACCGGTGCGACGGGGGCCTCTGGTCCGACCGGCGCGACCGGCGCGACGGGGGCTACGGGCGATACGGGCTCCACGGGCGCTACCGGACCGTCCGGTCCGACGGGCGACACGGGGGCCACGGGCCCAACCGGCGATACGGGAGCCACGGGACCCACTGGTCCGACTGGCGATACGGGAGCGACCGGCGCGACGGGTGGCACAGGTGCAACTGGAGCCACCGGAGCCACCGGCCCGTCCGGTTCGACGGGAGCCACTGGAGCGACGGGTGATACGGGTGCAACGGGAGCCACCGGACCGTCGGGTCCGACGGGCGACACCGGCGCGACCGGGGCCACTGGCCCGTCCGGTTCGACAGGTGCAACGGGAGCGACGGGTCCATCCGGCCCAACGGGTGACACGGGTGCGACGGGCGCCACGGGTCCCTCTGGTCCAACGGGAGATACTGGAGCGACTGGCCCAACGGGCGCAACGGGTGCAACGGGAGCCACTGGCCCATCGGGTCCGACCGGGGATACGGGTGCAACGGGWGACACCGGAGCCACGGGTCCATCTGGAGCCACCGGTCCGACCGGTGCCACAGGTCCGAGCGGAGCCACCGGTCCGTCCGGCCCGACCGGAGATACCGGCGCGACGGGTCCATCTGGAGCCACCGGTCCGAGCGGCGCGACGGGAGCCACTGGCC